>JAPOUQ010000040.1 GCA_026708585.1 Gammaproteobacteria bacterium | reverse complement strand
ACAAATGTTGCAATTCGAACCGCACATCATCGATCAAGAACACCTTCCTATACAGGAACCGCCTGATTGAAATCATGCAATTTGAACTCCGAAACTTGAGATATTTAGTTTAGGAAAAATCATCCAATACTTTCGGCATCTGTGTGAATTGACGAAAACTCTGAGTTATTCTTTTGATGGAATTGCCAAAAATCCAAAGTGCCAGTTTGGTAGTACTGCCTACCATCTCACATATCTTCACTACTCGTAATGGAGGTGTATCGGAAAAGGAATATGCTTCGTTGAACTGTAGCCGATTTTCGGGTGATAATCTTTCCCACGTTGAACAGAACCACCAGCGAGTTATCCATGCAATTGGTTCAAAGAAACTGATAAATCTAAAGCAAGTACATAGTAACACAGTAATAACAATCGACTGTACCTGGACGGGTCGAGAGGTAGTCGAAGGAGATGGTTTGGTCACTGCAAATCCAAACTTGGCTTTGGCAGTAGTGGTTGCTGATTGCGCTCCTGTTCTGTTTGCCGATTCAGAAAATGGAGTTATTGGTGCAGCGCATGCCGGTTGGCGAGGTGCTTTATCCGGGATTGTCGATAATGTGGTAAATCGAATGTGTGCACTCGGGGCCGAACGGCGGTCGATTGTTGCGGCTGTTGGTCCATCTATACAACAAACATCCTATGAAGTTGGTGAGGAATTTATGGAATACTTTTTAGGTTCTGGTGACCACCAAAATAAGCAGTACTTTCATATTGACGATACAGGCATCTACTTTGATTTGCCCGGTTATATTGTCAAACGTATGACCGCCCAAGGTATTACGCAAATTGATCGTTTACTGTATGACACCTACAGTATGGAGCAAGAATTCTTCAGCTACCGAAGAAGTTGTAAACGAGGGGAAACAAATTACGGTAGACAGGTTGGTGCGATTTCTCTTTGTGAATGACTTATTCATTTCGCGAAGCGAGCTTCAAGCTCACTCCATCTTGAATAGCAACGTTCGAGTTCTTGTTGAATCTCGGCAATTTCATTATTCGTTGCACGGATTGAATCACTATCTTGTTGGTAAAAATCCGAACGGGAAATTTGCTCCGCTAGCTTTTCAAGTCGGTCTTCCATTGCTTCAATTTGAGAGGGTAACTTATCGAGTTCCTGTTGCTCACGATAAGAAGGCTTGGACTTCTTTTTTGGTGTGGGACGAGTAGATTTGGTTCTGCTAGGGGAATGTGGAGGATTTTTCTCCAATGTCCGTAGTTTGTCCTCTATTTTTGTTTGTTGAAGCCAGTCAGAATAGCCTCCAGCATATTCACGAATGAATCCATTTCCCTCAAAGACTAATGTACTTGTGACTACATTATCAATAAACCGACGATCATGCGAAACCATCAACAAGGTACCCTGAAAATCCAATAGCATCTCTTCAAGAAGCTCCAAGGTATCCGTGTCAAGATCATTAGTCGGTTCGTCCATCACCAAAAGGTTGAACGGTTTGCTGAAAAGCTTGGCAAGAAGTACCCGAGCCCTCTCGCCACCAGAGAGTGAAGAGATCGGAGAGTTAGCTCGGCGGGAAGTAAACAGAAAATCCGAAAGATAAGACATGATGTGACGGGAACGTTCATTGGTAGTGATGTAATTTCGACCTTCGGATACAGTGTCAATAACAGTTTTCTCTGGTTTAAGTACACTGCGAAACTGATCGAAACAGGCGATTTGAATCCTCTTACCATGACGCAGGGATCCCGAGTCTGGCTCAATCTGTTTCAAAAGCAAATTAAGCAAAGTGGTCTTACCGATACCGTTTGGACCGATTAGACTGATTCGATCACCTCGTAAAATTCTCACTGAAAAATCATGAATTATCGGTTGCTGGTCGATTTGATAGTTGATATGTTTTGCTTCAATAATCAGGTTGCCGGACTTGTTTTGATCGTTCAATTCGAGTTTCAAGTTTGCTTGACTGTTGCGAATATTTGAGCGTTGTTTCCTGAGTTCTTTCAATCGTCGAACTCGTCCTTCGTTTCGAGTTCGTCGAGCCTTTATCCCATCGCGGATCCATTTTTCCTCCTTAGCAAGTTTTTTTATGAACTGTCGGTAGTGGCGCTCTTGAACTTCGACTTGTAATGACTTTCCGATTCGGTAATGCTCATAGTTACCCGGCCATTTCGTTAGAATTCCGCGATCAAGTTCGACTATGTGGGTAGCGAGAACATCTAAAAATTGCCGATCATGGGTTACAAAGATAATGGTCCCAATGTATTTTCTGAGCTGTTTTTCTAGCCAAGATAGGGTCTCAAAGTCGATGTGATTGGTCGGTTCATCAAGTAATAGTATATTGGGTCTATTGACCAGAGCCTTGGCCAGCTGAGCACGTTTTTGCCAACCCCCCGACAGGCTTGATATTGGCTTATTGTGAGGTAGAGACAGTTTGTGAAGCATATCGACAAGGTCAATTTCAAGACTCCACCCGTCGAGGTCTGATAGTTCAGACTGAATGGATCTTGACGGATCAAGTAGCATTTGGTCTTGATCGATTGATTCATGGTTTTTTTGGTATTGACGCAGCAAATCACCGGCCATGCCTAAACCCGTGGCGACATAGTCATAAACACTGATTTCGTCATCGATAATCGGATTCTGCTCGAGGTATGATATTTGTTGATCCTGACTCAACTGGACGTCGCCATCATCTGGCAGGACTTCACCTGCAATGATTTTTAAAAGTGTTGATTTGCCCTCTCCGTTTCGCCCTATGACTCCGATCCTCTGACCCTTGTCAATCACCAATGAAGCTCGGTCGAGAAGTTGGCCGTCTCCATAAGCTAGGCTAACATTACGCAGAATAATTTGAGTCATTGGTGTTTGTGTAGGTAAGGGATGTGTTTAAACAAAAGGATTTGCAGGAATCGAATCTCGAAATAACAATCTGTTTGTAGCCTTTTCTCGAAGTAGCGTTTTTGAATGATTTTGATTGCGATACAATACGGCGCTTTTCTGGCTTCAGAAACAAGCGAAAAACACATACCCGCTAACCAAAGATGAATGATCGGAACCTAATGGATACTTGTGATTATACAAACGAGATTGGGAAACGAAGAACGTTTGCGATAATCTCACACCCCGACGCGGGTAAGACTACATTGACTGAACAATTACTGCGCTACGGTGGCGCTGTTCGTCTCGCAGGTACAGTCAAAGCCCGGAAAAGCCAGAGGTATGCCACCTCCGATTGGATGGAGCTCGAGAAAGAGAGAGGCATTTCGGTCACTTCATCAGTAATGCAGTTTCCCTATAAAGGGAGGGTGGTGAATTTGCTGGATACACCAGGTCATGCGGATTTTTCAGAAGACACCTATCGTACCCTGACTGCTGTGGATTCGGCATTGATGGTCATTGATATCGCGAAAGGGGTTGAGGAGCGCACTATCAAATTGATGGAGGTTTGCCGACTTCGAAATACTCCGATTATGACTTTTGTAAATAAGCTTGATCGGGAGGGTCGTGATCCGATCGAAATTTTGGATGAAGTCGAGGAAATCCTCAAGATTCGTTGCGCTCCGATTACTTGGCCGATCGGCATGGGGAAAACATTTGTTGGTATTTACCGATTCTTTGATGACAGTATTCACCTGTTTGCTGGACGTTCCGGTCTTGAAGAGGATCGAATTATTACCGGATTGGATAATCCGAAAGTTCTCGAGGTTCTTGGCAATCAAATGACGCACTTAATTGAGGAGTTAGAGTTAGTAAAGGGTGCAAGTAATTCATTTGATGAACAAGCTTACCTAGGTGGCCAACTGACCCCGGTTTTTTTCGGTTCAGCTCTGAGTTGTCAAGGCACAGAAGAATTAATAGACAGTTTTGTGGAATATGCACCTTCACCGCAACCGAGAACGACCGAAAGTCGTCAGGTTATGGCCAATGAACAGAAAATGACTGGTTTTGTATTCAAGATTCAGGCCAACATGGATCCAGCCCATCATGACAGAATGGCTTTTTTGCGGATTACTTCTGGGCGTTATACCAAAGGTATGAAATTACGTCACGTTCGCACCGGCAAAGATTTTTCAGTACACAATGCACAACACTTTATGTCTGATAAGCGAGATCGCGCAGATAGCGCATTAGCCGGCGATATTATCGGGCTTCACAATCATGGAACCATTCAAATTGGTGATAGTTTCACACAAGGAGAAAAGTTGAAATTTGTTGGAATTCCGAGTTTTGCGCCGGAATTATTTCGTCGCATATCCCTGAAAAATCCGATGCGTATGAAAGCCTTGCAAAAGGGTGTCTTACAGTTGAGTGAAGAAGGGGCAACTCAGTTTTTTCGACCACTGATCAGTAATGAGATAATCCTTGGAGCCGTGGGTGTCCTCCAATTTGAGGTGGTCTCTTACCGACTCAAGGAAGAATATGATGTGGATTGCCAATTCGAAGTCAGTTCGGTTTTTACAGCCCGCTGGGTGGAGTTTACTGAGCTTGCTGATGAGTCAGAATTTTTACAGAGAAATCAGCAAAACCTTGCTGTCGATGCTCGAGAGAATTTGGTCTATTTAGCACCCAATCGTGCGAATCTACAACTGGCCATGCAGCGTTGGCCAGAGATCAAGTTCCAGACAACATCGGAACTGTAATGCTTTTCAATTCATTCTTCCGACTACTCTCATCCAATCGTGTTCATTTCGCCAATGAATTCATGATTTAAATTCGGTCGATTTAAAAAAACCAATTATTCAGAGTTGGAAGAAAAGTGCTATCACTGAAAGTTATGGATACGGTTCTAGGCTATCGAGTGAATCACGATCCCCCGGATTGGTTGATTAGCAGAAGTGGTTCTTGACTAGGTTTGAGTTAGTAGCAAATCCCGTGAATCTGTGGACAGTGAATAGTAGCTGTCTGAGAAACGTATGAGATAAAGATCCAATCTTCTTCGATAGGCCATAAAAGACAGTGTGACGGGATTCAGGTAGTGGTTTTTAGCCAAAGCCAAAAAAGTGATTCGCACGCAAATTTATTGCAACTATTCATTCGGATACCGCCAGATTTTTCGGTAGAACATTTTTTCTTAATCACGATATGTTGGGATTCATAGAGCATGCGGCTGATTGCTTTGTGGCAATGAGTTGACTGCTGAAACATATTCAGAAACCTTGATTATTCCCATAAAGGCATTATATTTAGACCTTTTTCTATTCAATTTATGAGCTCATTTGATAACACACACGCTTAGTATTTTGCGTATATCCAAATTATCGAAAATACTGACTACTGAGTGGTAAAACCCTTTCTTTCGTCCAATCAATTCGGCCGGATTGATCTATTTCCATGTTTAATTATTCCAACAATCATAATACATTTCGGTTATTTCTTTCGGTTACGATAATCGTCTGCTCCGTGTTTTTGGTCAATACTAGTAACGCTGAACATTCTTCACCTTCAATGGTCAGTGATACATATGGTGTGGGTATGGGTGATGAGGTTCGCTGTCTGGCTTTAAATATTTATCATGAAGCTCGTGGCGAATCCATATCGGGACAAAAGGCTATTGCGGGGGTAATAATGAATCGCGTTCGAAGCCAAAGATATCCGGACTCGATCTGTGAAGTGGTTTGGCAACCAAAGCAATTCAGTTGGACGCTTGCCCATGAAAATTACCATGTCGTAACCGATCCAATTGCATGGAAGATTGCATTAATTATTGGCCATCTTACTCTTGCAGGATACGAATATGCCCGTATCGGAGATGCCACGCATTATCATGCAACATCTGTTGATCCATACTGGGCCGCCTCTGGACATTTTATAATCAAAATCGGAGACCATATCTTCTACAAATTAGATGCATGATGCCAAGCGTGCGGATTCGGCACTCTTCTCAATGAGTTTATCTTGAAACTGCTCGGTCTCGATATGGCAAGTAGATGAAATTGTTTACACGAGGCTGAATCTTGGTCAATATAGCGCGAATACGCGATCTCTAACTGATTTTCCAACCTGCTAACAGCAAGTACTCAGATATAATCTTCTTGGAGATCTTGTTGGATAACACTATGTTGCGTATTGCGGCAGTTCAGACGAATTCTAGTTCGGATATTGAAGACAATTTGGAAAGAATTGTACCGATACTCGAACAATGTCGTGATGATGGTTGTGTAATGGTAGTTTTACCGGAATGCTTCGCATTGATGCAAAAGCATCGGCGACAGTTAATTGACCGAGCAGAAAAATTTGGATCTGGATTGATTCAAGATTGGCTGGCTAGTGAGAGCAACCGTCTAGGGATGTATTTAATCGGTGGAAGTATACCACTTCAATCAGATGACCCGGTGCGGATAACGAACAGCTCGTTGGTCTACAACGATCTAGGAACATGTATAGCTAGATATGACAAGATTTTTCTGTTTGATGTTCAGTTATCAAAAGATGAAAGCTATACAGAATCGGACTACACCAAGGCTGGTAGTCGCATAGTGGTTGTGGATACGCCGCTAGGTAATATCGGTCTTTCAATTTGCTACGATCTAAGATTTCCTGAACTGTATCGGAGCCTCGTGAACTGTGGTGCGAATGTTCTGGTTGTACCATCGGCTTTTGCTTACCGCACAGGTTTTGTTCATTGGACACCTTTACTCAAAGCGAGAGCTATCGAGAACACCAGTTATTTTGTAGCTCCAGCCCAATTTGGAACTCATAATGGAAATCGAAAAACTTGGGGGAATACCATGATTTTGAATCCCTGGGGTAAGGTCATTCAAAGGCTCGAGGAGGGTTGGGGGTATATCTCAGCCAACGTCAATCTCCAGGAAATAGAGTCAGTTCGCAAGCAACTGCCGTCTCTAAAGCATCAGCGCTTTGATATATTTGGAACTCCAAGCTCAAGTTCAGAATAAAACATAACTTCCAATAGCTAACCTGTGAATCAAGTTGAATTGGAATATTATGATAAGGAGTGTAAAAATGAGGTCCTGCATATGCTTATTTTCCATACTGGTGTAGCTTCATCCGGAAATTAACGTGGGATGGACCTAGCAGGGGTCTCGAAAGCTACTGCACCTTAACCTGTTCCTGTCGCTAGACCCGGCAAAAGTGTTTATGAGACTATTAAAACTGTTCTTTGTTTTCGCGCACAGACATTCTCTGAAGTCCTGACCCGTTCTGGCAATGGGGTAATATCCGGTGCGGTTGTGTATAACAGTATTCGGACTCCCGTCAGGCAAGAGATTCTGCTCGGTAGTTGTAAACTCTCCACGCGTTTTGAAATAGCGTCTTACGAGAGCGTTTTGGGAATTTCTCCTATTATCTATCTTTTTGAATATTAAGGATAAGAACAAAAGTATAAGAGGTCGGTATTTGATTGGAAGACGAAAGGTCCCGCCTTGGAACGGATTCGGTGATGCCGCTGAACAGGAGCTTGATGGGGATTGATGATTGGCATAGGGCGAATTCTGGTTGATACCGGCTTCTTTATTGCGTTGTTTGATAAACGGGATAATCACCATCAATCTGCCAAGCGCATAGGAGAATGGCTAGATTCGCGGTCTATTCTATGAATAATAACTACTGAAAACTGACTGTTTGGAAAAAATAAGCAGCTCAGTCCAGTTTATACCAGAATAGAGGAAAAATCATACTGAATGAATTCGAACCAAAACCACTACTTTCTCTCAAAATAGTGTGGGAAATAACAC
>JAPOUQ010000006.1 GCA_026708585.1 Gammaproteobacteria bacterium | reverse complement strand
GGGCATATTTATGGACCAGAGATAGACCAAATAGGATTTTGACCTAGATCAGATAACGCAAAAATGTTAAAGATCGGTTATAGAATGCCAGCGACAAAGCCCAATCAGAGAGCTGGAAGTTTGTATCGTTTCACCGTCTGGTCTGAGTACTCATAAACAACAATAACGCTTTTATCTACCTTGTGCCTGCTCCTAATCGAAAAAAATGAGGATTTCATCCGTTGCAGGCCTGAGAATTTCTGCGGCCGGGAGGCAAAGTGGTCCAAGTTGCCCGAAAAGCCCGTATTGGGGTATGAGAAATTTCCATTTTTATGTCCGGTCACTATAACGGGGCGTATTCCGGTTTCGTGATAGCTTCCGGGCGTGCGGATCCGTGACCAACTCCAGCCAGTCTAGGCAGGTTCAAAACAATCTGGGAAATAGACCCAAAAATAATCAGAATAAACAGCCATTTAGATTAAAAAGATCGAACAAATTCCACCAGATTTGGGCCAATGTTGGCAAGGCGCCAGAGCCTATCAATTAACTACAAATAACTTCAGAACAAAAGGGTACAGTAGCCAAGATGCCTCTAAGCTAGTCAATCACAACAGGGCGTTCTTGAATCCTATAACGGATATAACAAAGGATAGCCAACATACCGTCCCAGTGTGTGTTCACTAAAAATTAACCACCGCCTCAACATCCGAGTGCGCTCCTGTCGCTGGCACCGGTGAAGATATCAATCAGGGTATTGGAACTGTTCTCTCTTTTCGCACACAGACACTCCCGAATGTCAAAGAAGTGCTGGGTGTTTTCCGTGGTCGCACTGATGAACATTATGTTACCGGTTTGCCCATGAAAAGTAACGAGGCCGGAGTCCCAGCGCTCCCAACTTTCGCCGAGCTGTCGGAGCATGTCCGTGGTGTAGTGATTGCTGGCGGGAGGCTGTACTCTCAGGGTATGGAATTCCTTGGAATTCGGGAATTGCTGGCTGACTTCTGAGAAACGGGGAATGATCCCGGCACCATAGCAAAAAAAATGATTGTACCCCCTTTCCAGTATCCCTTGCGGGTTTCATAGGAATATTCCAACTGACCCAACAGATCGTTGGCTACGCTGTTAATTCCCTGATTGGAATGCCTATCCCGAAGGTTTTTGGTTCCCGATATGAAACTCGACCATGGGCCGGACTTAAGTTCGTCCAGCATTGGCGTATCATGGAATTTATCGCGACTATCGCTTATATTCTATCCACACTTGCTTTATTGATCAGATTTATTCTGTACTGTCCTTTGTTATTGTTCTCTTTTGCCCCTGTTTCCTTTGTCTGCTTATTATAGGACTTTATATCGGTGATTGTAATTCCCAGTCAGATACTGATGCCACACCCCATCAGGATAGGCTTACCCATGCATCTATCCCTATAGGGGTATGTCCACGGGATCATTCCATGCCAGAAAAATAGTGCTTTTACTAGTCGGCCTTGAGCGAGTTTGCAAGAGTACTGACTTTTCGCCTCAACCAACAGATATTGATTCCGAAATTTAACAAAGACATTATATTTGACCAGCGTGCCAAGGCCAATCTCTTGTTCAGCCCGATAATTCAATGCGGCCATTGATCCGGATGGATTTCATGCTTCACGCTAGTCTATCCACTGATCGTGGCCCCGGCTTTTTAGGGCCGGCGCATTGAACCGAACTCAATGCCACCCAGCGGTCTTCAAGGACACCAGCATAATACGCTCTCTCACCAATCTTGTCGGGCGCACCCAGATAGTGATGCTGGCACATCAAGGCCTGAAATTAGGCTTCCTGTTCCCGTTTGACCGGTACAATGGTCAGCTCTGACAAGCTCATGATCGCTGTTTCGATTCGATAAACGTGTCGAGACTATAACCAAACCGGTAATAATGTCCAGATTTTTTTGATAATCAGGAGCTCCTGATTATATCTGGTCAATGCGATCAAGATCTAGGGTAGCGTACTCGTTCAATGGGGTATTCAGATTCTGTGTTATCATTGTGCTAAGCTCAGGTTGGATTGAATTTGTTAGGGTAATAGATAACCCACCACCGTGTTCACGGTTATGACAGCTTACTCGCGATTGCTGAAAATTCCCCCAGAGCGCTATTCACAACCGGATCAAAACATGACTTGTCGGTCTGAGGCGAAGCTTCGCTAGCAATTTATTCAAAAAGTAAATCTGGAAAAAAATGAAGTCGATACCTTTACCTGGCCAATTCGGAGTTGAATTCTTCGATTTGGATGTAAATGAGATGTCCGATTTCGAACTGGATAGGGTAGCAACTGCGCAGAATAATGATGGGGTAGTATTTATTCGCGATCAGAATCTTGATTGTGAACAGCATATCGCCTTTGCTCAACGTTGGGGGGATATTGTCACCAATCGCTTTTTTGAGCGGGTTGAAGAGTATCCGCAAATTGCAATCGTAAGAAAAGAACCAAAACATCAAACGGTTGTAGGTGAGACTTGGCATACCGATCATTCTTATGATGCAGAGCCGGCTCGTGGGTCAATCTTATATGCTAGGGAAGTGCCCAAAATGGGTGGGGACACACTTTTTGCGAACATGTACATGGCCTATGATGCCCTTTCTGATGGGTTAAAGAATACTCTTAAGCAAATCAGTGCTGTTCATAGTAGCGCGCATGTTTTCAGTACAGAGGCAGTTCAAGCTAACGAGCATGAAGATGATCGATTTCATAGCGGTGAACAGGCGGTCCAACGGTCTATACACCCTGTAGTTATCCAGCACCCAATAAGTGGTCGAAAGGCCCTGTACGTAAATCCTGATTTCACAACCCATTTTGCGGGCTGGACTGAGCAGGAATCACAACCTCTACTCGAGTACCTATATCAGCATTCTACGCAAGATCAATTCATAATACGTTTCAGTTGGAGTCCAGGCACAATCGCCTTTTGGGACAATAGGGCAGTTATGCATAAGGCAATCAACGACTATCCAAACGAACGTCGGCTTATGCACAGGATTACACTTTCTGGATGTGCCTTGCAAGGAATTTGATATGGATAATAAGATCAAATATTGAGGGTTGAGAATTACAAATTATTGAATAGATAATTGTTTACTATGTCTTATCGTGTTTGTGCGTTCTATCGATTTCTGCATCTTGAAAATCTTTCTTTATTGCAAGGGTTGATCAAATCTCGCTTGATTGAGGCTGAATTGTGCGGTACAGTTTTGCTGGCACCAGAAGGGATTAACGGTACAGTCGCGGGCCAAGGTGACGGAACCTTTCAGTTTTTCGATTGGTTGCAAAGCCAGCTGGGCTTATCAAACCTAGAGTTGAATCAGTCTTGGTGTGAGTATCCGCCATTCAAGAGAACTAAAGTTAAAATCAAGAAGGAAATCGTGACTTTGGGGATAGAAGGTATCAATCCAATCAAGCAAACCGGTACCTATGTCAGTCCTGATGAATGGAATACATTGATTGAAGATCCGGAAGTCCTACTCATTGATACCCGAAATGACTATGAAGTTGAAGTAGGGCGCTTCAAGGGAGCAATATCTCCAGATACAGTCATTTTTAGGGATTTTCCAGATTATGTAAAAAAACATTTAGATCCAGAGCAAAATCCAAAAATTGCTATGTATTGCACTGGAGGAATCCGTTGCGAGAAGGCATCAGCATACCTCAAGCAAAACGGATTTCGGGAAGTCTTTCAGTTGCAGGGGGGAATCCTGAACTATCTTAAGACAATTCCAAACGAACAATCAAGCTGGGAAGGAGAATGTTTTGTGTTTGATGATCGCACAACGTTGGATGATGCCCTTGCAAGTGGGGAATATGATCAGTGTCATGCTTGTCGACGACCGATCAGTGAATTAGATAAGCAGAGTGAAAAATATACCAAGGGAGTAAGCTGTCCAAAATGCTATGACCAGAAAAGTGATCGAGATCGGTTACGTTATGCCGAGCGGGAAAGGCAGACCTGTCTTTCCGATCTCAGGGGAGATGAGCATATCGGGCCGAACAGTCAGGCGAATCCCGCTAATCGCAAAGCGGGAAAATGTGATACAGCCAAGGAGAGTCCTGTCTGATGAGGAGATGTTTATTCTTGTTTCGACAAAAATGAAATATCACAAGTCAATTTTCCGAAAAAGTGCGGAAATACACTGTTTCAGATGAAAAGTTCTATTCTGTTGAATAAACAAACTGAAAGCCAAGAGGATGATTGCCTACTTGCAGGAATTCATCATCGATAACGCGTAACATGACAACAAAAGCTGAATTGCTAGAATTGATCTCGCATGGTGAAAACTCGGGTGTAGAGTTCAAGCGTGATGATGTACGCCCTGAGCAACTAGCGAAGGAAATTGTAGCATTTGCGAATTTTCAGGGAGGGCAGGTTTTGTTGGGAGTGGATGACGATGGATCCATCTGCGGCATTCAGAGAGAAAACCTTGAGCATTGGTTAGTGGATACTGTGTTCAGTCGCTATATTCACCCTCAAATTATTCCTTACTACAAGGAGATTCGAATATCTGAGAATCAACATGTTGCCGTGATTACCATAAGCACAGGGGTAACCAAACCGTATGTGGTTCGTCAGCGTGATCGGGAAGATATCTATATCAGGGTCGGGAGCACATCCAGACTGGCAACTCGTGAGCAACAAGCGCGATTATTTGCCTCAGGAGGCATGTTATATGCCGAGAAGCTACCGGTTTCAGGTAGCGGGTTATCAGATTTAAGCCAAGACCGGCTGAAAGATTACTTATTATCAATCGTTGGAGAAAATGAGGTGCCAGACAATAGCAAGGGCTGGCACACACTCCTTAGCAAACTTGGTTTCATGACAGAGTCTGAAACGGGGGCACCTCCAGTCTGCACAATTGCTGGCCTGATACTGTTTGGCCTCTCTCCAAGACGATTGCTACCAAATGCAGGAATCCGATGGATGGCATTTGCGGGAAAGGAAAAAAGTTATAAGTCACTGGAAGACAGATTATTCGATGAACCGCTGGTTCCGATTCGAGGCAGTCCTTCAGGTGTTGGCGGCCATATTCTGGAAAACGGTCTGTTAGAAAGTCTTTTTATGGCAATGCGGCCATTTGTATCAGAGGAATTGGATAATTTGGATGATTCACTCCGAAGACAAAGGTCATGGGCATATCCTTTGGAAGCACTTCGTGAGTCAGTCATCAATGCAGTGGTGCACCGCGACTGGACTCGGTATGAGGAAATCGAGGTTGTGAGGTATGCCGATTGTCTTTCTGTTCTAAGTCCCGGAGCCCTACAAAACTCAATGACTGTAGAAAAGATGATTGCAGGTCAGCGTTCTCCGCGTAACAATTTAATTGTATCGGTTCTTCGTGATTATGGGTATGTTGATTCGCGCGGCATGGGGGTGCGCAGTAAAATTATCCCACTCCTTCTGGAGAACAACGGTACTGTCCCAGAGTTTGAAGCGACCGAAGATTATCTGAAGACAGTCATGTACCAACGGATGTAGTTTGGCTGAGTAATACGCGTCAGATATTGCTCTAAATTTACTAATGGCGTAGGTTATCAGGATTAGATGGTTTGCAACAAGGTAGTTGTGGAGCAATGATGATGTGATGAGAGGTCATGGTAAACTTGTAGTCGACATTTTTTTGTTCATGAAGTATCTGGTGTATCACTGAGAGAAAATTGGACTAACTCTCCTGTTTATTCCAAACTGAGTTGCATTAAATTCCCAACTTATTCGGAAATAAGAAAGGCCGTTTCAAAGCACGGATACGCTCGTCCACAAACCCCTCAAACCAAGCCATTTATACAAGAAAACCGTTCAAGAAAACCGTTTTCCGATTTCCTGTGAAAATTATTTCAAGGGTCGTTTTCCTGCATTTGTCTTCTGAGCCAAGCATGGCGTTCTGCAGTTGGTGCCTTGCCTTGTTCAGCGACTGTCTTGTAAAACATCTTCATTGACTCTGATTTGGCAATGGCGGCTCGAAATCTTGGAACCAGTTTATGATAGGTTGCAATACCGCCTAATCGGGCATTGTTGATCCCCTCTTCAAACCATTGATCCCAGAATCGAGTACCAGAACCAGACTCGGACAAGGATTGATAGGCAATTGTCAATTCCGCAAGTACTCTTGCCTTTTCTTCAGCCAACCTACTTTCGCTGGAATTTTCATATACATTGCCCAGACGTTTTCGGTAATCCAGTATGAGTTCGATAATTCTCGCGTTTTTTTCCTTTATGATGCGATATTGGGAGATTTGTTCCGAATTGCCTTCGGCTCGCAGCCATCTTTCAACCCCCTCTTGCTCGACTGCGGTTGCAAATGCTTCATTGAACGCTGAATCGTGTTTGACATAGAGGACTTGGTGGGCTAATTCGTGAAATATCAGGCCGGCGAGCGCGTAATCCGGGTAGAACAAGAAGGTATCCAGCACAGGGTCACTCAGCCATCCGAGTGTGGAATAGGCTGCGACCCCGTAAAGGTCGGTGTCGTAGCCATCTTCGATTAAGTTCTCTCGATCGTTGATCGCATTTTTTTCCGAGAAATATCCCCGGTACGATATGCACCCCGTAATCGGATAACACCAGGTTTTAAGAGTTAAATCATAAGGTGGTGCTGCAATGACATTCCATATGACATAGCGCCGTCCAAGCTCGCTGTATGTTGTGTAGGACGAATTCTCTGGTAGGTCTAATTCCTCGATTGCAAATTGACGGATACGATTGACAAGTTCTAGGCGTTTTTTGATCTGAGGGTTTGTCTGGTTGTTTGCGAGCACCTCATCAATGGGCTTGCGTGAGAAAGTAATCTCGAGTTGTCCACGAGTTGCTTGAGCGAAGTACCCAAGCTGGCTACATCCAGTCAGGAATGCACAAAGAACAATTATCAGATAACGAGTCAATGAAAAAATCAAATTCACAGTGCTTTGCCTTGTAATAATAGCTTAGTTTGAACAGAAATTGGGCAAGTGTATCCCTGCTGAGAAACGGCATTGTTTCCAAATTATTTTTCCAAAGGGCTGACTATTTTATTTTAATATTTAGCATGTGGCATAGTCATGGTTTACTCTGACTGTCAACTTTTTCGTTCGGTCCTTCGGACCAACCATTTGATTGGGCCGGATGACTATTCCCCTTGCACTAATGCAAGAGTTATGGTCTTTTCTTCGGCATTGGTCGTCTCCTGGTATTTCTTCTAGTCCACTTGATAGGTAAGTTTGGATAGCATGTAATGAAATTACGTTCCGGCGTGCTTAGCAAACGGATCTGCAGTAGTGATACCCAGTCAGAATCGAATTTACCAAGAACTGATATTGGGGGAAACAGCTGATCTGGGTCAGTTTCGTGTTGGAACAAAATATAGGGGCGATTCAGTGATACAATCATGTCACTAAAAATCACGAGGTAGAACAAACAATGAACGTTATGATCAAAGTGAAGAATGTATCCATACTGATTTTAGTCGCTATGTTCCTGACTGGATGCCAGACTGGGGATGGTCCGATTGCCAATATTCTCAACAGCTTTGGAACCTGTGTTGGAGAGACACCGGAACAGATTGAGAACTGCGAATGACAGTCAATATAGTTGGCCAGCATTTTCGGGAAGCAAAAATGGAACTTTTTTATCGAAAATCACCCTCTGTCCGCCTATTATCAATCCACACGTAATAGCAAGGCAAATTTATTCTTTTTTATTCGCTCGTTTTTGCTCGGTTTCAGAGGTTG
>JAPOUQ010000107.1 GCA_026708585.1 Gammaproteobacteria bacterium | reverse complement strand
TTCGCTTCATGGATATACTCCTTTTTAATCAAGTGGTTGCATCTGTCCCATTGTAGCACAAAACCTGCTTATGATTAGTGGTAATTAGGAAAGAATAATGTTTGTGAATGTAATGGTAAAAAATTCCAAAATTCCAAAATTCCGAAACAGACGGGTATTCAATCCAACATAGACGGCATATCATTCCGAAATAGACAGATTAATATTCCATATTAGACGATGTCCTGCTTCGCATTCTGATATCGAAGAACGATAAGCGATAATGTTTTAATGACTACCGAGATATCCCCTTTGGTTGAAATATGCTCTGGACGATCCTTTAGGATTCATCTCAACATTACAAACTGCTGTAACCAACGAAACTGCTTCATATTGATGATCCGAACTTGAATCAAAACTGATCTATACTTGGGAGCATTCTTGAGAGTTTTGTGTACAGCGAAATTATCAAGGCATATGCCCTTTCAGATGATGTGATCACAACCAACCACTATCGAAACAAAGATGGTTATGAAGTAGACTTCGTTCTGGAAATGCCTTTTGATAAAGTGATCGGTATCGAGGTTAGGGTAAGCAAGATGACTCAACCTAACGATTTGCGTGGATTGAAGCGGCTCAAGCAAGCTACCAGAAAACGGTTTGTTTGTGGAATAATCTTACACAATGGTGATCGTATTCAACAGTTTGCCCCAAGTCTTTTTGCAATGCCGTTCGATATGCTCTGGGAAACCGAAAGCAGGAGTTAGGAAAAGGTTATCCAATAAGGTACTGATCGCCTATTCAAAATTACCCGATTTTACTTCTTCAGATTCAGCATAAAGATGTATATGGTTTGCGAACTCTGATTTTTCATATGGAGTTCGTACCCATTCGGTTTTCATTATTTATGACATAAAACCTGGATTCAATATTGATCCAACGGAGTCTATAGAACCGTTTCAATTTGTCATTTGGTAGTCAATTAATATTCATCTTTTGGGTGTTATCATAGCATTGTCCTGTAAATTACTTTGCAGTACCAACAGAATTATGAAGGAATACTACGACGAACTGCCTAAAATCAATGGGCTGAATTTTGTGCAATTGACCCCGATCTCTTTCTTGCAAAGAGCGGGCGAGGTCTATGCTGATCAGCAATCTATTGTGTATGGTAGTCGTTCATATACTTGGAATGAAACAGTCAAACGTTGTCTAAGACTCGCAGGAGGTCTTCGCAAACTCGGTGTCTCCGTAGGTAGTACCGTAGCCATGATGGCAGCCAACACCCCAGAACTTGTAGAGGCTCATTTTGGTGTTCCTATGTCAAAGGGAGTGTTAAATTCTATCAATACACGTCTCGACCAAGATACGATTGCTTATATTCTGGAACATAGCGATGCAGAAATTCTAATTACGGACACACAATTTTCTGATGTTATCTCTAAAGCCCTTTCGCAACTCAAAACCAAACCTATCGTAATTGATATTGTTGATCAGGAATTGCAAGACGAATCTGGCGAACTACTAGGCATTATGACCTATGAAGAACTTTTGGAAACTGCTGGGATAACAGTAGATTGGGGATACCCCGAATCTGAATGGAATGCCCTCACCTTAAATTACACATCTGGAACCAGCGGCCGCCCAAAAGGCGTGATCTACCATCATCGGGGCTCTTATCTCATGTCCATGGGGACAGTCGCAGCTTGGAATATCCAAAAGAAGCCTCGATATTTATACACAGTGCCAATGTTTCATTGTAATGGATGGGGACATGTTTGGACCATAGCCTTAATGGGTGGCTCAATGATCTGTACTCGCGTAGTTAGCGCTGAAACAATTTTTGAGGCAATTCAAAAGTATAAAGTGACTAATTTTGGCGCTGCACCGATTGTTCTTTCAATGTTAGCCAACTCACCCCAAAAGCTTCATTATGTTCCGGACTATACGGTTGAAGTCATGACGGCAGGAGCACCACCACCAAGTAAAGTTCTCGAACAAGTCCAGAAACTTGGATTTAATGTAACCCATGTCTACGGTCTAACCGAAACTTTTGGGCATGTAGTTTTTTGCGATTGGAAAAGTGAATGGACAAATCTTGATATGAATAAGCAGGCAGAAATCAAAGCCAGACAAGGAGTACGTTTCCCGATGATGGATTCCGTACGCGTGGTCAATAGCGAAACGGGTCAAGATGTTGTTCAAGATGGGGAATCTATGGGAGAGGTAGTACTCTGTGGAAATCCGGTAATGAAAGGTTATTACAAAAACCCGAAAGCAACCGCTGAAGCATTCAAAGGCGGCAGTTTTCATAGTGGAGATCTTGCCGTGGTTTACCCCGATGGATACCTAGAAATTAAGGATCGACTCAAGGATATAATCATCTCTGGTGGTGAAAATATTTCATCTATTGAAGTGGAATCAGCTCTTTACAAACACCCGAAAGTTGCAGCAGCAGCAGTTATCGCCAAGCCCGACGAAAAGTGGGGAGAAACCCCTTGTGCCTTTGTCGAGCTCAAACCAGGTGAAAATTGTAATGAAAAAGATATCATTGAGTTTTGTCGTGAACATTTAGCCAGTTTTAAACGTCCGAGATGTGTAATTTTTGGTGAATTACCAAAAACTTCTACTGGAAAAATACAGAAATTTGAACTTAGACAGAGAATCAAGTAAAACCAGGACCATTGATAGTTTTTCAAAACTTCAACCACTGCTTTTCCAATCTTTGGTAGTAAGATAGTTATTGCAAAGCTAATGCTTTGTATCTTCAGAGTCGAGATGAAAAGATAAGGTTTGCTCTTCGGCCATTTCGATTAGGGCATCTTTGACGGCTGCCTTGATTTCACAATTAATTACAGCCATCGCTATGTCCATCATGCTATCAATTAATTCAGCTCCAGCCTGACCCTGAATGTCATCCTTGCCAGCTAGACTTGAAGTTAAAAAACTAGTCACAACAGCGATGATACGCTGTTCCATTAATTTCCCAGCTTCCAGCCTTTCATGTTCTTTTACTTTCATATTGGGGTCTCGGTAAATTCTGCTATTTTCAATTGTGATAAATATTCTGTTGAAGATCTAGTTATGCTAAATACTAATTCTGATTGCAAAATGATCATCGATCCATAAAGTTCATAGATCTTGTTCAGGTTTGTTATACCTTTTGGGAGATTTCTCACTTTGGTTCGGGTTTTTCAAGTTGGAAAAATAAAAGTCAAGCGTGATTTTTTATTTATCCATACAGCTAGTTGAATTGCCGACTAATCCGTTCAAACTTATTTGCCATACGCTGCATACTGCCTTTATTTTTGAACTTCCCCGCCATCTTTTGTACCTGTTGATATTCCTTTAATAATTTATTGACATCTTGAGTTTTTGTTCCTGAACCTGAAGCAATTCGCTTGATCCTTTTTGCGCGAATAATGGCAGGGAAACTCCTTTCTTGCTGCGTCATGGAATTAATGATTGCAACTTTTTGTGAAGTGTTCATCTTACGGGCATAGTCAAGCGCCTGTTGTGGAATTTTGTCCATGCCCGGTAATTTCTCCATCATGGAACCCAAGCCTCCTAGCTTCTCGGTCTCTAACATTTGTTCGCGATAGTCATCGAGATTGAATTTTGTTCCTCTTTGTATCTTTTTGGCAAATTTATCAGCTGTTTTTTTATCAACTTTGCGTTCTGCTTCTTCGATTAATGTAAGGACATCACCCATTCCTAGAATGCGAGAGGCTATTCGGTCTGGATAAAATGCTTCAAGCGCATCCATAGCCTCTCCTGTACCGAAAAATTTGATCGGCTTTCCGGTGATATGCCGGACAGATAGTGCTGCACCGCCACGCGCATCACCATCTGTTTTTGTTAGGATAACTCCTGTTAGAGGTAACGCATTATCAAACGATTGGGCGCTGATGACCGCATCCTGGCCCGTCATACTGTCCATAACGAATAAAGTCTCGACTGGTTTGACAGCAGTATGAAGTTGCTGTATTTCCTGCATCATTTCAGCATCGACATGCAGACGACCTGCAGTATCTACAATAACGACATCGAATTGCTTTTTACGGGCATGGTCTACTGCATTCTGTGCGATGTGTACAGGGTTCAGGGATGGGGCACTAGGAAAAAAGTTAAGCGATAGATCGCTTGCAAGTACCGAAAGTTGTTCAATAGCGGCAGGACGACGAATATCGGTACTTACCAACAGAACAGATTTCTTCTCGCGTTCTTTGAGAAATCCGCCTAATTTTCCTGCAGTTGTGGTTTTTCCCGCACCTTGTAAGCCGGCTAGTAATATTACAGCAGGAGGGCGTGTTGATAGATTAAGACTGTTATTGCTATCCCCCATTAGGTGCACAAGCTCTTCATGCACCATTTTGATGACTGCTTCTCCAGGATTTAGACTGGCAATCACCTCTGTACCAATAGCCCGCTTACGAATTGAACCAAGAAAACTTTGTACTGCTTCAAGTGATACATCCGCTTCTAGCAGTGCAATCCTAACTTCCCGTAATGCTTCAGAGATATTTGATTCGGTGAGACGTCCCTTGCCCGTTAAGGTTTTGAACGCCGAGCGAAGCCGGTCTCCTAATTGACTAAACATTCAAATCACAACCAGATTAATGAAATAATTGAGGCAGACTGAATAATCTGAAAAACTTGTTGAATTATATCTAATTTCCTTGCATTTAAAGTGACTCGAAAAATAGAAAATTCCCAATCGCAACTTCCCGCAGGTGATATGATTCGCATTATTGAAGAACTTTTTGTTCAATAACTTTATAGATCGAAACATCACCATTATTTCCAGATCGAAAGGAAAATGATTTTTCAAATAATCTCTATCGTTTTGTATACCATATGTTTGATTTTACTCTGGAGAAATATCAAAGTTTCCGAACAGCAAATTTCTTCTTTCAGCATTTACCTAATCGCAGTCTTTGCTACTGTTATGCATGTGATCGCGCTCTACCAAATCATGTATTCACATGGAGAGATCATCATTTCAATTGGTGCTGCAATTTCAATAGCAGGATGGATTTCAGCAGTTCTCTATCTTGTACTATGCCTAAAACAAAGATTCACTGAACTTGGATTGGTTGTCTATCCACTTTCTATTTTTGCAGTCTTAGTAGGATTTATCCAGCCTGATAAAGGTTTACCACTGTCTGAATTTTCAGCATCTGCACAAATTCACATCTTATTCGCGATTCCAGCCTATGGTGTATTGTTCATGGCTTTTGCTCAGGCATGCTTACTTCGAGCGCAAGATCGAAACATGAGAAAGGGAACCGGTGGCATTATTTCAAATCTCCCGTCTATTCAGTCGATGGAGACCTATTTATTTATTCTGATAATTTCAGGATTTGTATTGATGACTATCAATCTAATTTTTGGAATGTTCACTTATCAAGCCCAATCTGGTCAGATTTTATCATTCAACCATCATGTGGTCTTCTCAATTGCAGCTTGGGTGATATTTGCGATCACTATAGTGGGTAGATTTACAATAGGTTGGCGAGGAGAACTCGTCGCAAAATTGACAATGATTGCTTTTTCATTCCTGTTTATTGCCTATTTCGGCACCCGATTTGTGAACGAATTAATATTGTTTTGACTATATCACTACGATTGCTAAGTCTTCATATCTTCCGCAAATTTACTTTGAACGACATTATCCCTGATATATGTAGCAGATATTTCAAGTGGACTGGCAGGATTTCCTAGCCCATAGTAGAGGTATGCACTAATAGCCAAAGCTGCATCCGGGTAGACTGCTGATTCCTGAAATTGGGCCCCCTTCCCCAGAATCGATTGAAATAGTTCTTGATACAACTGCCAGCCATCTCCTACCACGGTAAACTCCTGCTGGTTCATTATTTGAATATCATCAGGATTGGTAACATATGGTGAGAGTATGTCACTGCAGTTATTTTCGACTTTGTAAATCCCCGTATACACTTGCTTCATTCGTGCATCCATAATTGGGACTACCAAACCTTTTTTTCCAGCCCCGGTTGCTAATATAGACAATGAATCAATTCCGCATAAAGGAATTCTGAGACCATAAGCAATACCTTGTGCTACACCAATACCTGTTCTCACCCCCGTAAACGAACCCGGACCGGTATTCACAATCACCATTTGCAGATCATTAAGCTTGAGATTTCTATCAACAAGCACATTTTGGATCAATCCAATCAGATTTGAAGAATGCTTTTTGGATTCTCGACATACCTTTGATAATTCACTCTTTGAGTAAACGGCTACACTGCAATATTTGGTAGCGGTATCTATGGATAAAATATTGATTTCATTCATGATAGTGAATTATAAATGGATTTACTTTGTAATTATTGATGATTTGGCTTTGCTCTAGAAAAAACTCCCTGTTACTTTTGGTTGGGGCTTATAAAGAATGGTTGACAAGTGTCGTGCTAACCGGACATTACCGGTATTACCGCTGAATTTGCAAATAATCGCAGATAATTGCCAAGATCAGGGTTTCAAATGATGCTGGGAATTGTTTGTCAACCATTCTTTTAAGCCCCTTTTGATTTATAAATCCCTCTATAAAATTCTTTTATTTTTCGGATATCGCCAACGATTGGTATTTTTGGCAAACTGTCCAAGAATATCTTTCCATAAGGTTTTTTGAGTATTCGAGAATCACAAATCACCAGAACGCCTCGGTCTGTTTCAGATCGAATCAATCTACCCACTCCTTGTTTAAGAATAACCACAGCCTCAGGAATTTGTATTTGTTTAAAAGGATTATTACCTTGCTCATGACAATACTGAATTCGGCTTTTTATCACAGGGTCTCCTGGTGATCCAAATGGTAGTTTGTCAATGATGATACAGCTTAAAGCATCACCTTTGATATCAACACCTTGCCAAAATGTAGAAGTGCCAAACAATACAGAATGTTCATTCTCAATAAAGTTGTTAATCAGAGTTTGTTTGGGCATATCCCCTTGCCGGTAAAGTGGCCAATCTACCTCTGCCCGAACAAGATCATAGACACAGTTCAACATCATAAAACTTGTGAATAAGCAAAATGCCCGTCCTCTACTTACGGTAGCGATTTCTACTATTACTTGCTTCATAGACTCGGGAAAGCGGGGATCGCTTGGTTCCGGCATACTCTCATCAATCAATAATCTACAGTTGTTTGTATAATCATATGGACTATCCCAAAATCCTGTATCTGTATTCTGCTCAGCTAACCCAACTTTTTTCATAAATGTTGAAAAATTTCGATCGACCGATAACGTTGCAGAAGTAAAAATTCTGCTTTTACCGGGTAGGTTCATATGTTCTCGCAGGATTTGCCCCATATCTAATGGAGTCGAATTCAGGTTGAATCCGTTCTTGTGGCTCGAAAACCAGCGGGCCGATTTCTGATCACTATCTTCACACCAAGTCCAAAGATTATCAGACATCCAAATCGCCCTATCTCGACATCGAGTTAATCCAGTACCAGCTACCGCAGCACTTTCGAGCGCGCTAACAAGATCTCCAAATGTAATTTTTAACTTGGTCGTTTTTTCTTCCCATTCATGATTTTTAACCTCACCATATATTTTGGGGCCTTGATAATTCTTCTTCGCAAGTAAAATCAAGTCTTTTACTGATTGCTCAAGTTTGAGGAAAATGGATTGAAAATCAATACAACTGTTTTCTTCCAATTCAGCACTTTGAATATCATCAATTAGATATTTGACTTGTATGCTCGAAAAAGTAAAACCAAAAAAGTTTGAGGCAATTTCTGGAAGACTGTGTGCTTCATCAAAAATTATGATGTCATGCTCGGGCAGTAGACCGCCAAATCCACTTTCCTTGAGCGATAAGTCGGAAAAATACACATGATGGTTAATAACAACTAGATCACTTTCAATCGCCTTTTTCCTTGCTGTATTGACATGGCATTTGTTGAAATCGTGACAATGTCCACCCAGGCAATTTTCGCTGGTTGAGGTAACCACTCTCCAGACTGGTGAATTTTCAGGTATATCTTTCACTTCAGACAGATCGCCGGTTTGGGTTCGGTTTGCCCATTCGTTAATTTTAGACAAAGGATAGCGCATGCGAATCCCGACCTGATCAATTTGTTGTTGTGCCTGTTTTAGTCGATGTCGACATAGGTAGTTGGCACGACCTTTGAGCATGCAAGTCTTGATATCTGCATTTAATACTTGTAATAAATTAGGTAAATCACGAAAAAAGACTTGTTCCTGTAATGCACGTGTTGCAGTCGTGATGACAGTGCGTTTTTTCGAGAGAATAGCAGGCACCAAATAGGCATAAGTCTTGCCGGTACCAGTTCCTGATTCACATACCAGATTTCCAGAATAGCGAATCGCATCAAATACCGCCTCGGCCATTTCTTGTTGTGACGAGCGGGGGGTAAACTCCTTTAGTTTGCTATGCAGAACTCCATTCTTCTGGAATATCTGGTCAATCATTTTGACCACCGAGTTCTAGTATGATCGATCGACTTCAGGGTTTGCAACTCGTTTGGGAATGATGAACCATCAAGATACAATTTCATCAAAAAACGACTTGATCCGATCTGACCAAGACCGGCTCTTTGGATTATGTGAATCCCCTCCTTTGTTAAGACTCTCCTCAAACTTTCTGAGTAGTTGTTTCTGTTCATCATTGAGGTTCACCGGAGTTTCAACGACAACTTTACAGTGCAAATTTCCCTGCGCCCCATTTCGAACATTACGTACACCTTTGCCTCTCAAACGGAATACTTTCTCTGATTGGCTCTCAGATGGAATTTTCAAATTCGCTCGCCCTTCGAGAGTTGGAATTTGAATTTCCCCACCGAGTGCCAGAGTTACAAATCCAACCGGTATTTCACAATACAAATCATCGCCATCTCGTTCAAAAATACTATGCTTAGTCAGTTTGATTTGCACATACAAATCCCCGGGTTGGCTACCAGGGCGACCGATATCGCCTTCTCCAGCTAGCCGAATCCGATCACCAGTATCTACGCCTGCCGGTATTTTGATCGATAAGGTTTTATCCTTACGAACCATCCCAGCACCATGACATGCAGGGCATGGGTCTTTGATAACAGTACCTTTTCCATGACAGTCTGGGCAGGTTCTCTGAACCGAGAAAAAGCCCTGTTGAATACGAATCTGGCCATGGCCACCGCAGGTTTCACAAGTTTCTGGTTGAGTTCCAGCTCGCGCGCCTGAACCATTACATTCCTGGCAAACCAAGTTTTTTGGTAACCGAATCTGTTTTTCGACACCAGAAACAGCTTCTTCGAGAGTAAGAGTAATCTGGTATTCGAGGTCAGTACCGCGTGCTTGTCGTGAACCACCTCCAGTTGTTCCTCCGAAGATATCGCCAAAGATATCACCAAAGATATCACCGAAACCACTAGCTGGCCCTGCCCCACCTGTTTCTTGTGAAATTCCTGCATGACCAAATTGGTCATAAAGAGACCGTTTTTGTTCATTACTGAGAATATTGTACGCTTCCTGAATTTCCTTGAATCGGCTTTCTGCTTCCTTACTGTTTTCATTCCTATCAGGATGATATTTCATCGCCAAACGACGATAAGCTTGCTTAACTTCCTTATCGCTGGCACTACGATCTATCCCAAGAGTTTCGTAATAATCTTGTTTGGACATTGACGTTCGACTTAAAACGTCAAAGCGGAGAAATCTCCGCCTCGACGAGTAAAATATTTCGATTTAAGCACAACTATAAGATTACGATTTCTTATTGTCATCGTCTACTTCTTCAAACTCTGCATCAACTACGTCGTCAGAATTTGTCTGTTCTGTGTCATTGGATGACTCACTACCGTTTTGTTGTGTAGCCTGTACAAACAAAGGACCTGCGACCTCTGTTACAGTTTGAATCTTGGACTGAATATCTTCTATGTCCTCACTTTGAATTGACTCTTCCAGAGCAGTTAAAGCCCCTTGAATCTTTGATTTATCATCTGCACTGACCTGATCTCCAACTTCGTCAAGTTGCTTACGAGTCGAATGGGCAATTGCTTCAGCTTGGTTCCGAGTATCAGCGAGCTCCCTTGCTTTTTTGTCCTCTTCAGCATGATCTTCTGCGTCCTGAACCATTCTTTCAATCTCGTCGTCTGATAGTCCAGAACTTGACTTAATTACAATTCGATTTTCCTTACCAGTGGCCTTATCTTTTGCTGAAACATTCAAGATCCCGTTGGCATCAATATCAAAAGATACATCAATTTGTGGTACACCACGGGGAGCAGCTTTGATTTCTGTGAGATCAAAGCGTCCCAGTGATTTATTGCCACTGGCCATCTCCCGTTCGCCTTGAAGAACATGTACAGTCACAGCGGATTGATTGTCCTCTGCGGTCGAAAAAACCTGGCTAGCATTCGTTGGTATTGTAGTGTTCTTTTCAACTAGTTTAGTCATCACACCACCTAATGTTTCAATACCGAGCGACAATGGAGTGACATCAAGTAATAGAACATCTTTGACATCACCACCCAATACACCGCCCTGAATAGCGGCACCTACCGCAACGGCTTCATCGGGATTTACATCACGACGCGGTTCCTTACCAAAGAAGTTCTGGACAATTTCGTGAACTTTCGGCATTCGAGTTTGTCCACCTACCAGAATCACCTCATTAATTTCAGAAGGTTTTAGTCCTGCGTCCTTCAATGCGGTCCGGCATGGCTCAAGAGTCTGCTTGATTAAATCATCTACCAGATTTTCAAGCTTAGCACGAGTCAATTTCATGTTCAGGTGCTTCGGCCCACTCGAATCTGCTGTGATATAAGGCAGATTGATCTCAGTCTGACTACTGGACGACAACTCGATTTTGGCTTTTTCAGCTCCTTCCTTGAGACGTTGCATCGCCAAGGGGTCTCCTCTTAGATCCATGCCCTGATCTTTTTTGAATTCATCCGCTAGATAATCAATCAAGCGACGATCAAAATCCTCACCACCCAAGAAAGTATCGCCATTGGTAGATAGGACTTCAAATTGGTGCTCACCTTCGATTTCCGCGATTTCAATAATCGAGACATCGAACGTTCCGCCCCCAAGGTCGTAAACAACAATCTTGCGATCACCCTTGGATTTATCCATACCATATGCCAATGCAGCCGCAGTTGGTTCATTGATAATACGTTTGACTTCCAGACCAGCAATCTTACCAGCGTCTTTTGTTGCTTGGCGCTGGGAATCATTGAAGTAAGCCGGTACTGTAATAACTGCTTCTGTGACTTTATCGCCAAAATAATCTTCAGCAGTCTGCTTCATTTTCTGGAGTATACGAGCAGATATTTCCGGTGGAGCCATACTCTTGCTACCGGCCTCCACCCATGCATCACCATTCTTGGCCTTAGTAATTTTATAGGGCATTAGATCGATGTCGCGTTGTACCACATCCTCATCGAACTTTCTTCCAATCAGACGTTTCACGGCAAAGATCGTGTTATCGGGATTGGTTACAGACTGCCTTTTGGCAGATTGACCAACCAACACTTCGCCGTCTTTTGCAAACGCGACGATCGACGGAGTGGTGCGATCTCCCTCACTGTTTTCTATAACTTTGGGTGAGGACCCTTCCATAACTGCGACGCAGGAATTGGTTGTACCCAAGTCAATGCCTATGATTTTGGACATATTGGAAACCTCTAATATTAAACAATATTGATAGATAAATTTGTGTTAACGATATAAGGATTGAATCAAAAATAACAAGTCATTCAATTTGCTATGATTACCATAGCAGGACGCAACAGACGATCTTTGAGAATAAATCCTTTTTGCATCACGGATACAATTTCACCAGATTTAACGTCCTCGCTGTCCACCATTGAAATTGCTTGATGGTACTCTGGATTAAATGGAACTCCTTGATCCGCCTCAACCGATGAAATATCGAACTTGTCGAATACTGATTCGAGCTGTTTTAGTGTGAGCGCCAATCCTTCGTGCATTTTTTCTACTGCTTCATTGGCTGAGTCATCGATTTCCACTTTTACAGCCTGATCAAGACTATCAGCGACACTCAATAACTCCTTGGCGAAACCCTCAATCGCGTACTTGCGCGCTGAAGAAATTTCATTTTGACTTCGTCGTTGAATATTTTCAACATCTGCCTTTGCGCGAAGATAGCCATCCTTAAGTTTATTTGCTTCAGCGCGAGTCGTTGTCAATTCAACAAGCAGTTGATCGGGACTCATCATTTCCATTTCTTGTGGAGTATTCGATTCATTCGTTTCTGAATCCGATTCTTCTATTGAGTCATCTTGATCAGCTGGCGCATTTTGCTGCTCGCTCGATACTGTATTGTCCAGATCGAGTGGCCCCGTTTGCGATTTCTCAGAATCTTGAAGCTCAGTTTGTGACTCTTCACTAACCGGTTGTTTGATCTTGTTGGTTGAGTTGCTCATATTTAGCATCAATCCCATAATTTTAGAAACGCCTCAAATATGGGGGTTTTCGGGAAAAGGTCAAGACCGGAAATCGATAGATATTTGGTTGCTCAGAAGAGACTTGTAAGTTTTGTTGAACGTTAGTTGATTGGTTGCATATGTCTTGCGGCCATATGGTCAAAAAAACTAACGGTTAGAATAAGTCAATGATTCTCGCATAGGTTAGCAATAGCAAACGATGAATCCAAACTGAGTATTTTATGCAGTCTTATTACTGATAACCCAAGCCGATAAAGACCATGTTCACGACTGTTTCGTTCATTATCGATAAAAACTGGCGCAGAAAGCACACAAATTGATGACCAAACTTTAGTTTTGGTTTGAGCAGGTAAGATTGGTTTGGAAAATTCCGATGGTCGGTGCGATTGAAGAGTCAATCAATCGCATTAGATTGAGAAACTTGAACCACAACCACAAGTTGCAGATGCGTTCGGATTATTGATCAAAAAACGACTTCCCATAATATCGTCTTTGAAATCAATTTCGGCACCGGAGAGATATTGCAGACTTAACATGTCAACTACTACCTTGATGCCCTCGTATTCCATCAGCAGGTCGTCTTCCTCTGTAACTTCGTCAAATTGAAAGCCATACTGGAAACCAGAGCAACCTCCGCCTTCAATATAAACCCTTAATCGTATGTCGGGGCTGTTGCGAGCATCGAGAAGTTGATTGATGCGTTGGATTGCATCAGGAGAGATTGTTAAATCAGGTTGCATATATTGAACCGAGTGGAAAAATTGCAAAAAAGTTTCAGAACACTCCCTCTATATTATGCCTATCCTTGAAAAATTCAAGACTGAATCAAGACCGTTATTTATGCAACATGAACATTCGATGATTTTGCTTGCTACCTGCGACTCACACATTCAATGATAAACAATAAAAATCGATTGGATAGATTGACCGTTTTAATTTCAGCGCTTCCACCGGACAACCTATCTATTTTTTTAGCGATAGTTGCTTATAACCGAGTAATCTTTTGCTCAATTTAATCGATATGTAAACCAAATATGATTCGTATATTCATATATATAAATATATAATATAGAAATTATCTCACTAAGTAATTTTTGAGTTATCCACAGCCATACGAAAATCGTTCGGTTGTGGATAACTCGTGGAGATTCAGACGTTGGGATTTGCTAAATTGCCCTGAAAATTATATTCTCTTCAGCTAAAAATAAAAAATTGGAAATAATATTCAGAGAGTTCAACAATGATTTTCGCTTGCCAAAAGATATCGATTACACCCAAATACCTTTTGTTTCTGTAACGAACTGTTCTTAAAATTTGATACCCTATCTTGTAAATCGTACATAATTCTATATGTAAACATCATGTGAGAGTATTTAATGGATTTTGATATCAATTTTGCGAGAAGCCAATTTCTTCAGTTAACTGGTGACCCGGATTGTGTTTTTTGTTCCAATGCAGGGGGAAGCTATGTCGCTAACCAAGTTCATCAAGTTTTCGAAAACTACAATCGCCATATGCGTGTTCAGCCCTACTCCGGTTATTCTCCTTCAAGAGAGGCTGGAGAAGCAATGGATCGCGCACGAGCACTCTGGGCGGAAGCTCTCGATATTTCATCCGACGAATTGACATTCGGCCCTTCAACTTCGATGAATACTTATGTACTGGCACAGGCTATTGGCCCAACATTGCGATCTGGTGATGAAGTCATTGTTACCAATCAAGACCATGAATCAAATCGAGGGGTCTGGTTGCGTATGGCAAGACAAAGAGGAGTGAAAATACGACACTGGAATGTTGAGCCAGAATTCGGCCTGCTTGAAGCCAAATCATTAAAGAAATTACTCACTGATAGAACTCGATGGGTCTTTTTCCCCCACTGTTCTAATCTTGTGGGAACGATCAATCCAGTTCAGGAGTACGTAAAAATAATCCATAACTCCTCGAATGCTCGAGTCTTTGTCGATGCCGTCTCATATGCACCCCACTATATTCACTCACCTAGAAGCTTGGGCGTTGATGGATATGCGTTCAGTCTATACAAGGTGTTTGGGCCGCATCAAGGTATACTGTATCTCAACCATCAGACAGCTGAATCTATAGAGGCCCAATGTCATGATTTTAATGTTGGTGCTATATCAAAGCATTTCAATCCAGCGGGGCCATTACACGCAGAAGTAGCGGCAACTGCAGGTGTTCTAGATTATTTTTGTGCCTTGCATGAACAGCATTTTGGACAATCTGATCAAAATCTGCGAGAAAAGCTGGACGATTTGCACCAACTCACCACAACTCATGAAACTCGCCTCACTCAGTCTATTCTCGATTGTTTAACCGAGTTCCGAGAAGTCTGGGTTTTAGGTAAACAGGATGTTAAAGCCGCTGACCGAGTTTCTACTGTGGCTTTCAAACATAAGCAGCGATCTTCATCCGATATTTGCTCTGAACTTCAACATCACGGAATTGGTTGTGAATCAGGAAACTTTTATGCTTACCATCTGGTCGAAGATCTTGGTGTTGAACCCGAAGACGGCTTTGTGAGAATTTCACTCGTTCACTACAACTCTCAGGAAGAGATAAACAAAATAGTCAGTGCTCTTCAACGAGTACTTCACTGAACCGACTAGCCTTTTATGATAAAAAGCAACATGCTTTCTGGAGCCACACTTTCACCAGGCCATGCTTCATAAGATGCATTGGAAATTGATTTGTGAAAAGATTCTTTTTTACGCCCTTCAATAAGTATGATGGACCCTCACTTATTTTTGAGTTTCGGAAACGATTTGCTTTGTCTTGTGTGCTGATACCAATGAAGTTATTCGGTGCAAGCTTAATTGATCTGACTTATAAGAATGAGTCATACAGAGTCAATAGTGATCTCATATCACGATTGTTGGAAATTCCCGTTAGCGTGTTAGGGTATTCAGTGAGTCGATTTGAATGTCTCGGATAACCGAGAAAAGGCACTTGTCTATTTTTTGTGTTCGTGAGGCGAATTTCTGACATGGCAGATGAGTTGCTCTTGTAAATAGCAGGAATTTTATATTTACCAATTTCGTTACCAATGTAACCATCCAGTCATCCTTCTATCAAATTTACCCTTTATTTCCAAGTTATTTTCATCATATGAGATTTTGAATGATAAAATTAAAAAAAACTATTTTTAGATAAAAATATTATTCAATCATGGCATACAAGCATATACAAATCCCTGAAAATGGGAGCAAAATCTCCATTGTCAACAATAAGTTAAATGTACCCAATGTCCCAATTTTGGGTTATATCGAAGGAGATGGAATCGGTTCTGATATTACGAGGGCATCTTTACGGGTATGGAATGCGGCAGTTGAAAAAGCTTATCAAGGGAAGAGACGGGTCCATTGGTGCGAATTATATATGGGAGAAAAAGCAGCGGGAATTTATGGTGGAGATTTTTTTCCGAAGGAAACACTTGATGCAATTCGTGAATTTACTGTATCGATCAAAGGCCCCTTGACCACTCCTGTTGGTGGAGGTTTCCGGTCATTAAATGTTTCCTTGCGTCAGGAGATGGACCTGTATGCCTGTGTTAGACCTGTGAAATACTATACAGGTGTTCCCTCTCCGCTAAAGCGACCTGAAGAAGTTGACGTGGTCATTTTTCGGGAAAATACCGAGGATGTGTACTCCGGCATTGAATTTGAGAGCGGTACAGAAGCAAATGCAAAACTTGCCTGTTTTCTCCGAGACGAAATGGGAGTCGACTTTTTTCAGGATGCCGGGCTTGCAATTAAACCGATTAGTCCCCATGGTACTCGCCGATTAGTTCGAAAGGCTATTCAGTATGCAATTGATAATAATAGAAAAATCGTAACTCTTGTTCACAAAGGAAATATCATGAAATATACGGAAGGAGCTTTCATGAGATGGGGCTATGAACTTGCCAAAGAGGAATTCAGAGATGAAATCATCACCGAACAGGAACTATGGGATGATTACGATGGGATGATGCCAGACGGAAAAATTCTAATCAACGACAGAATTGCCGATATCATGTTTCAGTTGTTACAACTTCGTCCGGGTGAATTTGATGTTTTGGCAACCATGAATTTAAATGGTGATTATTTATCCGATGCACTAGCTGCTGAAGTCGGTGGTATTGGCATTGCGCCGGGAGCGAATATGGCAGACCATATAGCAGTATTTGAAGCTACTCATGGCACTGCACCAAAATATGCCAATCAGGATAAAGTAAATCCCTCCTCTCTGATGTTTTCAGGGGTAATGATGCTGGAATACATTGGCTGGACTGAAGCTGCTGAATTGATCAACCAATCTTTCCCTCAAGTGATGAATGATCGGACAGTGACGTATGATTTTGCTAGGCTGATGGAAAACGCTAGCACGCTGTCAACCAGTCAATTTGCAGATGCGCTTATTAATAAAATTAACAAGTTTTAATACTTTATAGCATAAACAAACGGATATTTTTATGACAAAAGGCAAAATTATTCTGATCGTCTTTATCTTTGCTCTAGCTAGCCTCTTGATCTATGTAGGTCCTGAAAAATATCTAAACCTCGAATTTATCAAGTCACAATTAGATACGTTGGTTGAATATCGCGAAGCGAATCCATTTCTAACTGTCCTGATCTATGCGGGTATTTACATTTCGTGTACGGCTGCTTCAATACCTGGGGCGTTGGTACTGACTTTGTTAGGTGGAGCTATTTTTGGTTTTGCTGTGGGTAGTGTTGTGGTTCTTGTATCTGCTACTATTGGAGCCACAATTGCATTTTTGGTAGCTCGATACCTATTTGAAGATTTGGTTGCCAATAAAATGGGGGAGCGTGTCTCGAAGATTAGAGAAAGTTTTAAGAAAGAAGGTGCGCTATACCTTTTTTCGATGCGCCTCGTTCCAGTCATTCCTTTTTTTGCAATCAACCTGCTGATGGGGCTCACTTCTATTCGCACTGTTGTGTTTTTTGTTGCATCATTAGTAGGTATGGCACCGGGCACCATGGTATTTGTCAACGCAGGTACTCAACTTGCAAAACTTGATTCAGTTCAAGGTTTATTATCGCCGACACTGATTGCGTCATTTGTATTGCTTGCGGTTTTTCCTTATATAGCAAAATTTGCACTCAAGGCGATTCGAAAAAGGTTCGTAGGAAATGAAGAAGTATGATGCAAACCTGATCGTTATTGGTGCAGGTAGTGGAGGATTAGTTACTGCATATATTGCTGCTGCCATAAAAGCGAAGGTTTTCCTGATTGAAAAGAGTGAAATGGGTGGAGATTGTCTAAATACCGGATGTGTTCCCTCCAAGTCATTAATCGCCTCTGCAAAATATATCCACGAAATCAAACATTCGGAAAATTTTGGAATTCGCAAAGCCGAGTGTGAATTTGATTTTGCCGATATTATGAAACGTGTACATTCGGTTATTGATTCCATTCGCCCCCATGATTCGGTAGAACGTTATACGTCTTTGGGTGTTGACGTCATCAAAGGTGAGGCTACCATCCTCTCCAAAAACAAGGTACAAGTCAATGGAGCTACTTTGACTGCCAAAGCGATCGTTATAGCAGCAGGTGCACAACCTCTGGTTCCCCCGATTGAAGGTCTTGAAGAAACTGGTTACTACACTTCAGACACACTTTGGAATATTACCGAATTGCCAAAGAAAATGGTGGTGTTGGGAGGTGGTCCTATTGGGTGTGAGCTAGCACAATGTTTCGCTCGTTTTGGTAGTGAAGTAACTCTGGTTGAAATGGCCAATCGAATCCTGATTCGTGAAGACGCTGAATTCTCTAATCACATTTTGAAACGATTCGCCACTGAAGGCATTCGGATTATGACCTCTCACAAAGCTGTCAAAACAATTAATCGTGAAGGTTCGAAATTTCTAATTTGTGAGGGTCCAGGTAAAGCCGAAGAAATTGAGTTTGATACGCTACTACTCGCTCTAGGAAGAGCAGCACGTATCGAGGGATATGGTCTGAATCAGATCAATATTCCTATCACTCCACAACGCCGACTTGAGGTCAACGAATATTTGCAGGCTGGATATAGCAATATCTACGCAGTTGGGGATGTAACTGGCCCTTATCAGTTTACCCACGCTGCCGCCCATCAAGCATGGTATGCTTCAGTGAACGCATTGTTTAGCCCGTTAAAAAAATTCAAGGCTGATTATAGTGTATTACCTTGGGCTACCTATACCGATCCTGAAGTTGCTAGAGTTGGTCTAAATGAACTAGAGGCCAATGAAAAACATATACCTTATGAAGTAACCACATACTCCTTAACTGAACTTGATCGTGCCAAGGCTGATGGTCATGCAGAGGGTTGGATCAAGGTATTAACAGTACCGAATAAAGATCGAATTCTCGGTGTGACAATTATTAGCAAACACGCCGGTGATCTGATCGCTGAGTTCGTTTTGGCCATGCGTCATGGTTTAGGCCTTAACAAGATACTCGGAACTATTCATTCCTATCCAACCTGGATGGAAGCCAATAAATTTGCAGCTGGTAATTGGAAGAAGGCGCATGCGCCGGAGTGGGTATTGAATTTATTGGAAAAATATCACAGCTGGAGACGAATTGGGTTTTGAATCGCTCACTGAGTTTGTCTCACTCGTAAACTGAGTTAGTGAGAAAATTGACTCACTTCATATTTCATGGTTTTTTCTTTAGATCGCCTACCGGTGAAAATAGAAAATCCGAAGGGAATGGCCAAATTACATTGGTTGTTTGCACATCACGGTGCATATAGCACCACTCGCAAGAGGTAAGTACCGTTTCATGATATCTGGAGCCATGCGGGCTTGTCGATCCTAGCATTACGAATACAGATAACCTCTCTTGTGCCTAGTTATTGTCGTTGTGAGGACTCACGGGTTAAGGGTTATTAGGGAAGAAAATTATGCCTTTAAAGGTGCTAGTTTTGGATCATATGGATAGGTTGTCAATTGTTCGTATCCATCTTGTGTAATCACAATTTGCTCTTCAAGTTTTACGCCCTCATGACCATCATGTTCACCAATATAGGCCTCAACACACAGACACATCCCAGGTTTCAAGATTCCATCATATCCGGATTTATCCCAATGCTCCGGATAAGGGATTATCGGATACTCATCACATAACCCTACTCCATGATACCGAACACAGTACTGCTCTTTCCGATATCGTTCTGGTAGCTGATGACCACCAAACGATAAATCATAAAAGCTTAGTCCTGGACGTAGTCGTTCCATATTTTCCATAATGTGTTCATAGGCTATGCAATAAAGCTCACGTTGTTTGTCGGTTGCTTTCGTATCACCTGCTAACCATGTTCGAGACATATCGACACAATAACCATATACCCCTACAAGGTCAGTATCGAGTCCAACCAAATCACCCTCTTGAATGATTCGTGGTCCACATTCGGCCATCCATGGGTTCGTTCTGGGGCCGGATGACAAAATGCGTGTCTCAATCCACTCCCCTCCTCGGCGAATATTTCCAAAATGCAGATAGGCCCACAATTCGTTTTCGCTGATTCCCGGTGTTAGAGATAGTTCAAGTTCCTTAACCGAGGCTTCGCAGGAAGCGACTGCACAGCGCATGGCCTTAAGTTCATTCTCGTTCTTGATCTCACGGGCTGTCTCCATCATTTCCATACCATAATCAAGAACATCAATGCCTTGCTTCTCCATTGCACGTAGGCCAACGATTTCAATTTTGTCGATTGCTACACGGTTATTGCCACCTCCATATTGTCTTACCAGACCATGTATTTCCCTTGCAAACAATCCAGCCTTCTCTTCACATCTTTCTCCACCTGCGAAATAGAAAAATGATGTCATATCACGAATTTCATCAACCAGTTCTAGATGGTGACTCAAGTGCTGGCAATTATGAAAATCAAATAATATAACTGGTCCCTCGGTTGCAATATAACATGCTCGTGCAGAGTTGTGCGTAATCCAAAGTACCATGTTTGTGCTATCTGTCGCATATCGCACATTGATCGGATCAAAGAGTAAAATGCCAGCGCAGTCATGAAGTTTGAGTTGTTCCTGAACTCGAGACAATCGATATTCACGTAGGGCCAGTATGTTGGGACAGTCAAGTCCTAAATTTGACCATTCGTCATAACTTATGGGACTCGGACCAATCTCAATTCGGTCATTGTCATTAGGAGTTCTATCAGGCTTGAGTTCAAAACTCCTCCTGAGAGCACTCATAGCAGAATCGTACATGATTGAATCTAATCGGGTTGAATTTTTACGATTGTTCGACCGGTGTTATTACCAGAAAGATAATCCTGGAAGGTATCGGTCAATTGATCGAACTGAATAGTCCGAGTAACGATTTTATCGAGATGGCGGGGTCTCAGATCCTGACCAATACGCGACCAAATCATAGATCGATAATCGTTGGACATTTCAATTGAGTTGATTCCCAGAAGTGAGACACCACGCAAGATAAATGGCATCACTGTGGTCGTTAATCGAAAATCATCAACCAAGCCAATTGATGCAATGTTGCCCCATGGTTTGGTTGTTCGTGTAAGCCAAGCTAAAGTGTTACCACCTGCATTATCAATCGCACCGCCCCAGGTTGCGCGCTCAAGCGGCTTTTCACCCATCTCAATTGTATGTCGATCAATAAATTCACTCGCTCCAAGTTCCTTCAGGAAAGAGTGCTGATCTGACTTACCGGTGAAAGCCACTACTTCATAACCGTTTGATGCCAGCATATCGATTGCCAAACAGCCAACACCACCAGTAGATCCAGTAACGACAATCGGCCCCATCTCTGGTGTTTGTCGATTTTCCTGCATTCGTACAATTGCCATAGCAGCGGTAAATCCAGCAGTGCCAATAGCCATGGCTTCCCGAGTGGTCATACCATCCGGTAGTGGAACCAGACAACCGGATTTAATGCGTGCAAATTCCGAATAGCCACCATCCGCAGTTTCAGATAAACCGCATCCACAAACTAGCACCTTATCTCCAGATTTGAACTCGGTTACTGAAGATTCAGTAACTGTTCCACTTAAGTCAATCCCACCATTTAAAGGAAATTTACGGAGTATTGCACCTTTACCAGTTGCCGCAAGAACATCCTTATAATTGATGCCTGTCCATTCAACTTGGACGATAACCTCTCCTTCAGTTAAGTCATCAATAGTGATTTCTTCAAAGCCCGATTTTATTTCCTTTTCGAACCTGTTTATTCGGAATGCTTTAAATTTCGTCATGAAATGATCTCTTTTGTTTCGATTGCCCAATTACGTTCGATCACGTAACGGACTAGTTCGTGGGAAATGGGATTTTAAAAATTCCATTTGATCAGCAAGAATTCGTTTGCCCTGTAAATATATATATTCAGCACGGGTAGGAGTAAATGGTATCGCAAGCAACTTCATGCCCGCCTGTTCAGGTGTCCTTCCTGCTTTATAGTTATTGCACCGCACACAGGCGGTTACGACATTTGTCCATACATCCTTACCACCTTGACTAAATGGAGTTACATGGTCTCGAGAAAGCTCCCGGTAATGAAAATGATCACCACAATACAAACACAGGTAGCCATCTCTCTGAAATAAGGGAAGGTTGTGTAAAGGGGGTGAATAGTAATGTTCATCGTTTGAAGTCGAGCGAAAATGCCCTTGGGTTGCAATGATCGAGTTAACTTCGACGATGCTACGCTCACCTGTAACTCGATTTCGTCCACCAGTGATCGATAATTCAAAATCACCACATGTATAAGCAACTTGATCGAGAGTTATCAGGGTCACAGCACGCTTATAGTCAATCCATTCAAGCGGCATACCGGAAATATCAGTCCTAAGGACAGGTTGTTGAAAATCGAACATAACGTTCAGAATATAAATGTCAATAATGAGACCGAAGCAAATCTAACATATTTTTATAACGACTACATAAAAGTCACAAATCTAATTTATATTGGATTAATATTCTGTCAGTTGTTTCTTTCCTGATAAACAATACGTGTAATTTTATAGGATGGAGATCCCATACAACACTATGGCTGCGATCGCTCCAGCTACGATATCATCCAACATTACACCCACACCACCCTGAATATTTTTATCGAACCAACTCACAGGCCAGGGTTTGACTATATCCAGAAAACGAAACAAGAAAAACCCCATCATTAAATTGATAAATGTAGTGGGAACTAAGATCAGGGTGATTTGCATGCCGACAATTTCATCCCAGACAATTGATGGATGGTCATGTTTTCCTAGATGTTGCCCTGCCCTCTCACAAATCCTGATTCCGAAAAGTATGCTAGTTGCACAGATAACGCCATACAAAAATATTGGCTCTATTTGTCCCATTAACCACACGATCGGTACGGCACACAGACTACCTGCGGTCCCGGGTGCTGTTGGAATTAGACCAGAACCAAATCCAAATGCCAAAAAGTTTTCCGGTGAAGCGAACAGATCAGAAAAATCAGGCTGATTGATTATCCCGTACCTCCCAAGCCACTTTATCTAACACACCATTAATATACTTATATCCTTGCTCAGCTCCGAATTCCTTGGCTAGATCAACCGCTTCGTTGATAATTACCTTCATGGGTGTGTTCGGTTGATAAGCCAGTTCAAAAGCGCCAATCCGGAGCACTGCCAAGGTCACCAGATCCAATTGATGCTTCGCACGATCAAGATGTTGAACGAATAGTTTATCAATATCCTCGGTATTCGGTGCAATGCCTCTAACCAGATAGAAGAAAAACTGCAGGTATTTCCCTGATAATTTTTTGTTGAAAATAAAATAGTCTTCGATTTCTGATGGTGATTGTCCAGTCAAGCTATACTGATATAGAGCCTGAACTGCGGTTTGTCTAGCTAAATGCTGACTATTAATCACGCTGTGCAACTTATCGCTTATCGGATATATTCAGGATCAACATAGCTTGATAGAAATGTTTGGAACACAAAAATTCCTGTCATTTTCTCAAGATCTGGCTCATTATGCTCACCATTTCCAAAGCGGCTGTTGCTGCTTCACATCCCTTGTTGGTATTTAGCCCTGCTCGTTCAATGGCTTGATCAGTCGTGTCGGTTGTCAATACACCAAAAATAACTGGGATATGAGAACTTTCATTGATACGCGTGATACCTGCGGCACATTCTCCTGCGACATAATCAAAGTGAGGAGTCCCCCCTCGGATTACAGCTCCTAGTGCGATGATAGCCTTATATTGAGCAGATTCAGCCAGAATTCGAGCTGTCAAAGGAATTTCATAAGCACCGGGTACCCAGATACAATCAATGTCTGTTTCTGGAATACCGTAAGTGGACAGTGTATCGACAGCACCACTTATTAGACGGTCTGTGATGAATTGATTGAATTTCCCCGCAACAATAGCGAATCTTCCTGAACAACTCGTCAAATCAGCATGAATTTCATTGATTGACATGCTTCCATTCCTGAAGTTGTTTCGGAGTTTCAACATAGTCGACAATTTCAAGCCCGAACCCCGATAAACCATGGGTTCGCTTGGATCGACCTAGAGCTAGGATTTTGCGGACCCCTAAATCAGCTAAGATTTGACTTCCAGCACCCAGCATTCGCAAGTCCTGTGGCTCACTAGATTGATCCGTCTCTACTGCACGACCTGTTAATTCCGACTTTGTTCGAATTCGCTTAACCAGCTCGTCAGCCGTTTCATTATAGGACAGAATTACGACCACACCGACCTCTTGGTTCGCAATTGATGCGGTTGCATTCTCTAGTGTCCAACTCCAGGGCGATTGAGGATTCAGAACTACATCCAAGGCACCTCGATGAACATGTACGCGTACTGGCACCACCTGATCACTGGACAATTCCCCTTTGACTAAGGCAAAATGGGTACCTCCTTCAACTTCATCACGAAAGACAAAACCTCGAAACTTGCCATGTTCCAGTGATAGATAATGCTCAGAAATTCGAACCAGTGTCGGATCATGATCAAGGCGATAACGAATCAGGTCTGCAATTGTTCCAATTTTCAGTTGATGTTCGGCAGCATAGTTGATCAGATCCGGCAATCTTGCCATCGTGCCATCCTCTTTCAGGATTTCACAAATTACCGTTGCTGGTTCAAATCCACTCAGTCTTGCCATGTCTACGCCGGCCTCAGTATGGCCTGCTCGAGTCAATACACCACCCGGTTGGGACTTGATTGGAAACACATGCCCAGGAGTAACAATGTCTATTGGCGATGCATCTGATGCAACCGCTGCTTGTATGGTCCTGGCTCGATCTTGTGCCGATATACCTGTTGTTACATCACGAGCTGCTTCTATCGAGACGGTAAAGTTGGTTGAAAAGCGGGCATTGTTGTGACTAACCATCAATGGTAATTCCAGTTGATTACACCGCTCCTCTGTAAGAGCCAAGCATATCAGTCCCCTTGCTTTAGAGGCCATAAAATTGATGTGTTGATCATTGACGACTTCGGCAGCAACGAAAAGATCACCCTCGTTTTCCCGATCCTGGTCATCAACCATGATGACAGTATTGCCCTTACCGAACTCTTCTAGGACTTCTTCAATTGTATTTATTTGCAAATCAGGCAATGTTATTTCCTTTTGTATTTCCCAACGAAACGGTAAATTGCACCACATTCCCGATCGTCTATATTATGAATTCAAGAGATCGGGAATCCCAAAGATAAAGGTGGATAATCAGGGGTGAATAGAACTGATCAGCCTATTAAATCTTGTAATTCTCGTTTTCCTGAATCATAAGCGGGGTAATCAAGCAATGCAATGCAAATCTGGGATGTTTAACAGTAGCAAAACAAATTACTATTTCATGGTGATTCATGAGATTCGACTCAGTCGCTTGTTTTGTCGGTTTTGAGACTTTCCATGCGATGAATATAGCGAGCAATCTGGTCAACTTCAATATGCACTGAATCACCGATCGATAGTTCACCTAGGGTAGTTTGTTCTACTGTATGTGGTACCAACATCAAATCAAATTCTGTCCATTGCAAATCATCGAAGATACTGTTTACCGTTAAACTGATTCCGTCAATTGTAACTGAACCTTTGTGAGCTAGGAATTTCGCGAACTCTTTATCGACGCGAATTCTCATACGTCTGTACGAACCTGTATCTTCGAAAAAGAGAATGGTACCAATTCCGTCAATATGACCAGAAACCAGATGACCACCTAGCGGTGTGGACAGGGTCAGGGCTTTTTCGATATTTACCCGATCTCCGCACCGCCATGCATGTATCAAAGTTCGATGGAGGGTTTCGCTGGATACATCAAAACGAAATGTACTGTTGTTAATTTCAATAACAGTTAGGCAGGTACCGTTGACGGCTATGCTATCTCCAATTTGGGGTATGGGTAATGGCATATCAACGATTTCAATATCGAGTCTCTTGCCGTAGTCATGATCGTCACAAGAAACTACGATTCCTTTGGTCTGGATGATACCGGTAAACATATGGATTTTATCGATTCAATGTATTTGAAAGGTAGACGTTAATTCAATTTGGAGTTTATGAAACGAAATTTTGAATAAACCCCGAAGTAACTTTTGAATTCCTCTTTTCGACTTGACGTGGAGATGTATATTGGCAAAATTTTCGTCTTAACTGTTGATAACCCTGTAACTTTCGATGGTGTTATTTCCCAATCATTCAGTTTTTTCAATATTGAACTCTTATCTGCACCCAGTGCACTTTGCACAATACGCTTGTTTCCCTCTATCCCTGATTTTGTTGTCGAGAACCTGTTCCAAAATTCCAGCACTCTTGTCGAGATGGTCAGAATATCATTAAGGATATCAGCTCTACCTGTGAACACGGGTGGTTCTTCCTTTTTTTTGCAGCATATATAATTTTCCAAACCAGTTGAATGTAATTCATTCATTTTTTTCAGTTCTAGCTACCGAAAACGCTTTGTTCATTTTGATGATTGGACATGGTTTTGTCAAATGATTGTGAAAACCCTGTCAATAATCGAATAGGGGCAATGATCAAATCAAAAAATTATGAATTGTCGGCAGAAATCGTCGTGCTAAAGCAAATTATGGGAACTCACAAACAGGAATACAAAACCGACATGGCCCGTCCGGCCGAACAGATGGTCAACTGGAAGACTGATATGTCCACGAACATGGCCCTGTGCAAGAACCGTCAGCTACTGGGTACCATCACCATTGTCGGATTGGCCAGTACAGTTCTGGGCCTGCTGATTAGCACCTAATGGCCGCTCCTCTGGCAGAATTGGACTGGTAAGCGAGTTGATTGCCCGCGGTTTGTTCGGTAAGGGCTGTTCATACCAGTCGGAGTCCTTGTATGATTGGGTCTGGTCAGTAAACACGATCAACCCCCAGTTGGTACGGTGAAAAGAGTAACTCCTTCTAGTGTTGCCGATTGAATATGAGAGATACAACTACTCAAGAACTATAAATAAACGATCGGCATGTTTCGGGGGTCAACACAATCTTGATATCAGAACCGAGACTTTCAACATGAGTTATGCTCATTTGGATCTTTTCGGACAACTCTGTAATCTGAGGAAGATTGAACATAGCTAGTGCATCATTCCCCAGAAAACTTGGAGCAAGATATAGAACCAGTTCATCCACTAATCCTTGTTTCAAAAAATTTCCTGCAAGACTTGGACCCGCTTCCACTAAAATTGTATTCATTTGTCTCTTTCCGCACTCTTTCAACATCTCGACTAGCTCTACCCGATTCTCTTTATTATAACTGGATATAATTTCGAGATTCGATATGCAATTCAGTTGCTTATACCTTGAGGGATTTGCGATAGTGAACACAAAGACCTTGGCTGAATCATCTAGAATTTTTGCTGTATGCGATATCGACATTTGACTATCTAAGACCACTCGATCGGGTTGTCGCGAAGTTTCAAAATGTCGAACGGTGAATGCGGGATCGTCTTTTTGAACCGTGCCAATTCCTGTCAATACAGCAGAAGAAAGTGCTCGCAGCCGATGAACATCACAACGTGATTCTTCGCAAGTAATCCATCGACTCTCACCATTTGGCATAGCGATTCGCCCATCGAGACTAGCCGCAATTTTCAAGATTACGAATGGAATTCCTGAAGTTATGCGCTTGAAAAAGCCCCGATTCATATGTGTTGCAGCTTCAGTACATATGCCCGTTACTACTTCTATACCTGCTTCCTCAAGCGATCGCAAACCTTGCCCCTGGACAAGTGGATTCGGATCTTGACAGGCAACAACAACTCGGCTTATGCCTGAACGAATAACGGCATCTGTACAAGGAGGGGTGCGGCCTGTATGACTGCAAGGCTCTAAGGTAACATACAGGGTTGCTTGCTGCGTTCTTTCCTTGGCATCTGCAAGTGCTCGGACTTCAGCATGTGCTTCGCCGGCCCGTTCATGCCAGCCCTGGCCAACAATCTCGTTATCCTTTACTACCACACAACCAACAGCCGGATTCGGATGCACAGTATATTGGCCTCGCTTGGCCAAATTGAGTGCCATTGACATGAATCTCTCATCTTCAGATCTGGTCATGAGTGTTTTGACTGTCTATAAAACCCCCAATCTGAGTGGAAGTTTCAAGATCTCAGGATTCAACCGCTTTGCCTTCTTTTTGAACAGGCAACATATCTTCTCGTTTGATGCCAAGAACGAGTATGGTCGGACTGGCTACGAAGATCGAGGAATAGGTGCCGATTAGGACACCAATTAATAGTGCAACCGAAAACCCTCGAATAACCTCCCCACCCAAAATCAACAAAGTGCAAACCACGAGAAGTGTGGTGAGCGAGGTTAGCAAGGTTCTTGGTAGAGTCTGATTGATTGCTCTATTCATGATTTCGATGACATCACTCTTTCGCATCTTGCGAAAATTTTCACGAATCCGATCGCACACTACAATGGTATCGTTGAGCGAGTAACCGATCACAGCGAGAACAGCTGCCAACACTGGTAGTGAAAACTCTAGTTGAAATAATGCAAATACACCAATGGTGATTATGACATCATGAACGAGAGCCCCGATTGATCCAACAGCGAATCTCCATTCAAAGCGAAAGGTCACATAGATTAGAATGCCAAGTAAGGCATATAACATGGCTAAACCCCCTTGATTGGCTAGTTCATCGCCAATTTGTGGGCCGACAAACTCAACTCGCCGCATTTGAATCTTACAGTCAGAAACAACACCGTCGGAAACACATTGCTGTGTCGAGAGATTGGTTGAATCAATCAGAGACTCACCATACGGTTGTCGCAAAACTTCCATAACCCGACTACTTAATTCTGCTGAACTGCCATCTTCGCTTAAGGCAGTTGATGGCAACCGAACTAGAATATCTTCTGGTGTACCAAAGTGCTGAACAACTGAATCTTCAAAACCACTGCCAAGCAGCAGATTTCTAGCTTCTTCGATTTCAACAGCAGTTGGATACCCAACCTCGACTAACGTTCCACCGGTAAAATCGATGCCAAAATTTAGCCCGCGTAGAGATAGGGAAGCGATACTTACTACTATCAGACAACCAGAAATAATTAGGGCAAGCTTTCGCCATCCCAGAAAATCAAATGTTGTTGTTTTGCGAAAGAGTTGCATCGTTCTAGATCGACAATCGCTTGACGATCTTACCCCCATAAATTCCGTTGACGATGACGCGACTTAATAAGATAGCAGTAAACATTGATGTTAGGATTCCAATACTGAGTGTTACTGCAAAACCTTTAATTGGGCCCGTTCCAAAATTAAACAAAACCAGAGCAGCAATCAAGGTGGTAATGTTCGCATCTACAATGGTAGAAAGTGCTCGGTCATACCCAAGATGAATGCTGGCCTGAGGGGTGTTGCCATTTCTGATTTCCTCGCGTATGCGTTCGAAAATCAACACATTCGCGTCTACTGCCATACCCACGGTTAATACAATACCGGCTACTCCAGGTAAAGTCAGAGTCGCTTGCAAAAGCGAGAGTACCGATACGATCAATACAAGATTCATACTGAGTGATATTAGTGCTACCACTCCAAATATCCGGTAATACATGATCATAAAAATCATAACCAGGATCAGGCCAACAATGACTGATAACATGCCTTGATCAATGTTGGCCTGGCCGAGGCTCGGTCCAACTGTACGCTCCTCAATAATTTCTACCGGCGCTGCAAGTGCACCAGCACGCAACATCAAGGCTAAATCTCGGGCCTCATTGATCGAGCCGATGCCTTCAATCTGATAGCGTTTACCTAACTGTGCTCGTATTACCGGTGCAGTTAGTACTTCTTCGATCCGATCTGTAATTCTCTCGGGTAATCCCTCATCATTGAGAATTGGATTTCCATTATCATCTGTGCGAGTTCGTGAAACAATCTCCTGATAGACCACCGCCATACGATTACCGATATTTTCTCCGGTTATACGGCTGTTTATGGTCGCTGCTGTCGAATCAAGAGTGATACTGACAATAGGGCCACCATTTTGATCGAGGCTAGCCGCGGCATCAATAATATTGTCTCCCGAATAGATCACTCGCTTTTCGAGAAGTATGCGTCGCCCGTCCCGAAAACGATAAAGCCTTGAACCGGGAGGGGATTGACCTGCTTCAAGCGCAGCTGCGTTGTTTTCTTCATCAACCATTCGCATTTCGAGAGTGGCTGCTCTGCCCAAAATTTCCTTGGCCCGTGCAGTGTCCTGCACCCCTGGCAATTGGACGATAATCCGGTCTGCGCCTTGTTGTTGAACGATTGGCTCTGCTACACCGAGTTGATCAACTCGGTTTCGAAGAGCTACACGATTTTGTTCAAGTGCAGCTTCACGGATCTCGTCAATCCGTTCGGAACGTAACGAGAGAATGAGTGCTCCCTCCGTGGTGGCCGAATTCTGAACTTGCAATTCCTGAAAATCTCGTTTCAAAATGTCTGCGGCTTCTTCCCGTTGTTCTAGATTACGAATGTCTGCAAGAATCGTGCCGTCTTCATTTGCTACTATCCGACGATACCGAATACGTTCTTCGCGTAATGTTGAACGAATTCCATCGACTGCGTTCTGAATCTGTCTTTGAATTGCACTATCCATATCGACTTGTAACAGAAAGTGCACTCCACCACGAAGATCGAGACCTAGATACATTGGCAAAGCCCCTATCTCGGACATCCAGTCGGGGGCATTGGGGAGAAGAGTCAGAGCTAGCGAATGAGCATTTCCAAGCTCTGATTCCAGTAATTTTTTGGCTTTGAGTTGGGATGTTGTATCATCAAAATGAATTTTTAGATTATTTTGATCCTGTGACAATGACTTGAACTCTAAATCATTTTCAATTAAGACGGTTTCTACTCGGCCTAGCAAATTGCTATTGAGGGATAACCCTCGAGCTCCGCGTATCTGAATTCCCGGGTCGCTACCAAATAAATTTGGAATAGAGTAAAAGATTCCAACAGCAACAACGACTGTTACAATCAAATATCTCCACCATTCAGTTTGATTCAACATATGGGGTCAAATTAGTGGTACGGGGATCAGATTCGAAACAGGCATTGATCGAGAAAGTTAATCCGGCTTGGATAGTTTTTTCTTTTTACTTGAAGTTATATTGTTGAATTGTACCGTGCCCATAGGCATCATTTGCGCAATGGCATTTCTTTGTATTTTTAATTCAACTTCTGAAGCTACCTGAACTGTGAGAAAGTCATCGTCGATAGCCCTGACTACACCTAGTGCCCCACCATTGGTTACGATCTCATCTCCAATTTCTAATGTAGAAATCATCTCTCGATGTTGTTTGGCCCTCTTTTGCTGGGGTCGGATCAATAGGAAGTAGAACACCACGAATATCAGTATCATAGGCAGAATGCCGATCAACCCTCCTCCGGCATCTCCAGTTTGTGCCCAAGCATTTGAAATAAATAAATCAGTCATTTATCTGGACGATCTCCTCGTTGAGTTTTATCTATATTGCAATTTCGGATTGTGGATTATGCCACAAATTATCAAATCTTGAGAGAAACAAGATGTCGGTATCAAGATACACCCCGTTTCTCACGAATAATATTGGTAAAGAACTCAACTTCATGTGTGAGTGCAGTTAATTTTGTAGTTTTGTTTCGGAAACCATGACCTTCACCGGCAAATTCATAATATGCATGATGTATCCCTTTGCTTTTCAAAATACGAACTACTTCATGCGAAAGTTCAGGTGGTACCACTTTATCTTCACTTCCCTGAAATAATATCAAAGGGCAATTTAGCCTGTCCATATCGAACACAGGGGAGCGTTGTGTATAACGACTATCCGGATTTCGAGCACGAACAGCATCAAATTCTTCCCCGATCAATTGATCAGTATAGCGTGATTCAAATCGATGCGTGATTTCACTGAGTGTGATCAGGTTTCCAATGCCATAATAACTTGCCCCCGCACAAAACAAATCGTTATGTTGAGTAAGTGCTCGTTGAACCGCATATCCCCCTGCACTCCCCCCTCGAATGAATACCAGTTCAGGGTCGACCCGCTGCTTTTCAACCAGATAGCCAATACCCGCTGCAATATCTTCACAATCATCAATACCCCAATTGCCATTGAGGCTTTGACGATAGACTCTACCAAAACCTGTGCTGCCACGATGATTCACATCAAGTATAGCAAATCCTAGTGAACAGTAATGATGCCGAATACCTTCATACATACGAGAAGATCGACCCGTCGGACCACCATGGATCATCACAATCAAAGGGGGAAGATGGGAGCTGATACCTTCATATTCCGGATTCATGGGTTCAAAGAATAATCCGTAAGCCTTTTCTCCTTTACTCGTTGGAAATTCTATAAACTCAGGACAGGGTGTATGATCAAAATTATTCCGCTCTTCTCTCTCAATATCGATCTCATCCAGACCCAAATGCTTGACTCGAACAACTGAAGACGGTCTATTCTCATAGTAGGCCATGCATAACAATATGCCATCATCACTCAGACTCATTTGGTTCAATGCCGCGTGCTGATGGGTTATCGAATGAATTTCCGATGTTTTTGTATTTAATTCGATTATTCGATCACCATCACGCTCGGTAAAAATAGCAACAATAATCCCATCAGAACGTTCTTTCCAGCGAGATTGTCCAAATTGCCAATGAGCCTCACCAAATTCTCCTTCTTCATCAGTAATCTGTTTTAACTCACCCTTTGATGAATATTGATAAAAATTCCAAAAATCACATTCAGGATTATCACTTATAAATAATAAATCACCATTATTTAAATAACCAATCTGACAAACTGACCAATTTTCACGATCAATTATCCTGATTTCATTTTGGACCGGTCTAGATTCATTCAGGTCGAGATCTGCACACATGAGGCGAGTCCGATCCCAAGGCATATTGGGATGTGACCATTCAATCCAAGACATTTTTGAACCATCGCTGAAAATTACTGGATTGGCATAAAAATCCGCGCCGGAAATGAGCGTTTCTATTCGTTGTAAATCGGGTTCTCCAGAGGTATTGAGCTGCCATCGGATTTTTACGATTTGACAATAGCTTCCAGACTCATCGCTCGGTGTTTCCATAACAGCTACAATCCACTGTCCATCAGGTGAGATCAATAGATCTGCAAATCCAGGGATTGGTTGATTGTTCCACTCTGCCAATTTAATGGGTAAATCACGCCCCTTTAATTTTTTGCAATACCGATACTTTCCAATCCAATGAACATCGGTTGCAGGGGTCGTATCATGCCGAATCTTTTGTGCATACAGAGAGCCCTCCTGATAATTGTTGAAGATGAAATAATCATCAATAATACAGAAACACTTTCCACCGTATTCATTCACTCGTGTACGAATGTTGAAATTGGTTGATACATCGAAAGATAACGGGGTGATGATTTCTGATCTCGCTTGACCTTCTTCATCGATAACCTTGCATAATACGGTTTTTCCAGAATGCGCACCAGAGAGATTCTGGAGCCAATATAGACACCCCTTATACTGGAAAGGATAATTCGGCTCCTGCCCCTTCGTCAATATAGCCTCAGAATCTAGATGACTTTCCCATAGTCCAAAATGAGCAATTTTCTTCTTTTGGTTCATGAGAAGAGATTAGAGAGAATCGATAATCAGGTACGATTTACCTGGAGATAGCATGAATTTTTCGAAAAATCCAACGTGTGTCTCAAGGGCAAATTGAAACGGTTTGGTGGGTGAATACAAAAGTTGTTCATTGTCCACATAAACATCCATACGGAGCACATCGAACAGGACTCCGTGTTGATCGAAAAATCCGATGTCCAGAGGGGCTTTGACATTCGACATGTGGAAGCTACCGAGAGTAGGCTCTGAATAAACAAATAAAATTTTGGTGTCTTGGATCACATCGGGGCACACATGTTGAAAGCCATATGCCTGCTCAAATTGATCATCCGCAATAAGGCTATGTATATGTTTGGCATTTCCATGGTCGTCGAATAAGCTAAGCCCTGTTTGATGCATAGATTTCATTCCGTCATTCATTTTTTGACAATCATCATCGGATACAGTACAACCAGTCATGAAAGTGAGGGCAAACAAGACCAGAGAACAAACTAGTAGCTGAAATTTCATGCAACCCACAATCTAATCAGTTGCGAACCGCGCTACCTGTTTCTAACAAACTGATAATGCGCTCCTGAGTCTGTTTCGTTTGCACTAATTTCAGAAATGACTGCCTTTCTTTACTTAGCAAATCTCGTTCTGATAATAGCGTACCGGGTTCAACAGGTCCACCTGACACAATCGCCGCTATTTCCCTTGCTACAAAACAATCATGCTTCATCAGCTTGCCTTGAGTCAACGCCTTATTTAACCAGTCAAGCATGCGATCAAAAAGAGGTTGTCCCGGCACCTTCAAAGGGTTGCGGATTAATGGTTTTTGATGTTTTTGAGAGTGAATGCTTACTCGGGCGGTAGCATAGATCCGATCTCGATTAATCAAATATCGATCATTATCCCTCAGCATTGCCTGTTCCAAGGCCAGTATCGGTGAGGAAGTGGTGGTGCCATAACCGAGATTCATAAAAGCCTTCCAACATGCATCATCCAGTACATGCTGACAGTCAAGTTTTTCTACCCAACGATACAATGTTTCTTTGCATCCCCCGCCTGAGGCAACCAGGCCGACTCCCGATTCAACTAGCCCCATGACCGAGTTTGCATGACAAATCACTTCCGATGCATGTAAGACTACTTCATACCCTCCTCCGATAGACATTCCAATTGGCGCAACGACTACAGGATAATCTGCACTTTTCAGAGACATGACTGTTTCTTGAAAGTGCTTCAGAAAAGAATCAAGACCATCCAGATCATCTTTTTCAAAAAAATCCCTAACTTTGGATAAATCAACCCCACATGAAAAATGTTGAGCATCATTGTGAACGATTAATCCCTGATAACCTCTCTCCGAGACATTTTGAATTGCATCAGCAAGAATGTTCATTGAATCTTGGTTGAGAGCATTGGCCTTACTGTGAAACTCGACAATACCAATGTAATCATGCTCAAACCAACTTGCTGACTCTGTGGTGTTTTGCGGTTTGATTTGTCGACGAATTTCATTAAAACGTAAAATACCTTCCGGTCGTTTTATGACGATATGTCTCCCATTCGTTTGAAGGCTGCTTAATGAGATATTCTGAACGTTATAGAATCCTGTTTTTCTACCCCTTTCAATAAAGGGTGGAACACTTCGATGCTCCGATTCAAGTCTTGATGCAACATAGTCGACACCTAACATATCCAGCATCTCAAAAGGGCCATTGGTCCAGTTATAGCCCAATTTCATGGCATCATCGATCGCAACAAGGTCATCGGTAACTTCAGGGATCAATGATGCCGAATAGACCAATACACGAGACAATACTTGCCATGCATACTGTCCGTATATACTTTCATCTTCCAATAAAGTCTTAAGACCTGTCTGTTCCGCCTGATTAGCGATCGTTATCTCAGGCTTCACAAATGGTTCATACTGTTCTGTTTGATGATCGAATTCATAACGGGCCCCTGATTGATCAACTTTATAGAATCCCTGCCCCGTTTTATTACCGATTTGCCGGTTTTCAATCATCTGTGTGATTATTGGAAGTTCTACCGATACATCATGAAATGCATCGTTCTCAGGCAAAATCAGCTTTAGGCTTTTCACCACATCAGCCATCAGATCTATGCCGATTAGATCATAGAGTCCAAATACACCGGTTTTGGGAAATGCCATGGGTCTGCCGAAGATTGCATCTGCCTCAGCTACAGACAGACCAAATTCCAATGCCTTGAAAAGTGCTAGTTGTAAGCTGTACACTCCTATTCGATTGGCAAGAAATCCAGGGCTATCACCGCATCGAATAACTCCTTTGCCCAGTTTTTGGTCGCAGAATTTTTCTAGTCTGTTCAATACTTCTGGGTCAGTCATTTCGCCGCCAACCAGTTCAAGCAGGCGCATAAATCGAACAGGATTGAAAAAATGTGTGATGGCAAATCGGCGACAGAATGACTCTGGCATGCCTTTGGTTAGCAAGCGAATTGGAATGGTCGATGTGTTTGAGGTAATGATGGTTCCATCATCGGTGATTGTTTCGAGTTGCTTATAGATTTGTTTCTTTATTTCAAGACGTTCGACAACCGCCTCTGCGATCCAATCGTACTTTGATAACTGATGAAGATGATCGCGAAGATTACCAAGGCGAATTCGTTTACTGGCATCAGGATGAATCAATGCCGGTTGATTTGGATTTGTTAATCGACGAAAACCCTGTTCAGCTGGAGCATTTGGATTATTCGAGTCTCCATATCGATCGATCAAAAGAACTTCTCGACCTGAGTTGGCAATCTGTCCTGCTATTCCAGAGCCCATAGTGCCCGCTCCAATAACCGCTATTCTTCCAAAATTATTCATTTACTGACATGATGTCTATTTGATCGATTGATAAAGTATGGTAAGTTTGAATTTCTATCGAGTCTGTTCCGATCAAAAAATAAAAGGAAACGGAACGCTGATATCGTTGTTTTAACCGGGCCTGCTGCGTTCACAGAAGATGTTCAACGGCATGAATTATATTCGATATACTTTCGATAACTAATCAAAGACCGACAAACTAGATGGGTTTGTAATCCTGTGCTCATGATATTTCGAATTCATGAATTCAGGGAGAGCACCCCATTTCTGGCCCACTGGTGTAAAAATAACGGCAATTACTCGTCTAAGATCGCTACCTCGTGATTTGGGATCACTTTTTTGGGTGATGGAATAGTAATTTAACGTAAGTTCCTGTCAATCCACTCGGTTTTTCTGTTACGACGAGTACGAATAAAAATCTCTTCCTTTTTCTGGTTTCACCAATATGCATATTTTTAATCGAAGACCCTTGGCTGGATTGATGATCTTAATCATGATCATGTTGAGCATATTGAAGGGACTGATCGATTTTCCTGGAGAAAATATAGTTGCTGGATTAGCGGGGATTTCAGGATGGATTGCGGGTATTTTTGTATTTATCGATGCTCCACGGACTCTCAAGATTCAAGCCAGCATATTGATTCTAATGGGAGTAATTTTATCAACATTTGCCCTGACACGAGGCCAAATTCCTGATTGGTTTTTATTGACCACACTGAATACATCATTATTAAGCATGATTGCTGCGGTTGGATTCCTCCGGCTGGTAGTGTTACCACGAGGTGATGAAGTTTCGAATCTCCCTCGAGGCCCCGCTGCTTTTTTTCGCACCATGCTGGGGCTTAGTTTTTCGAGTTCAATCACCAATATCTCTGCACCGGTTATGGTGTGTGACCGTATTCATGAAACGCGACCGATCAATCGGTATATGGCAAGTTGTTCGACTCGGGTATTTTGTGGAGCTGCATCTTGGTCACCATTTTATGGTGCTATGGCTGTGGTTCTCACCTATTCACCAGATGCCGACCTCTTGTGGTTGATATTTGCAGGAATGCCACTTTGCATTGCAGGTTTAGTATATATTTTCTTTACAGCCTGGCGATTTCATACGAAAGAATTACCGAATTTTGTCGGTTATCCATTGCATGGGCGAGATCTTACGATTCCATTAACCCTGATCGGTGTTTCTCTGTTTGGTTATTTTTTGCTGAAGGGGTCTTCGATTCTTGCAATCATAGCCTCTTGTGCATTACTCGTAACGGTTTCAACGCTGATTCTTCGTTATGGATTCAGTTCAGCGATTTCACAATTGGGCGAATTTGTAGTCGAAGGCCTACCGAAAATTGTGAACGAACTAACTTTATTTTTATCTGCGGGAGTTTTAGCAGTCGGAATCATTGCACTCATTGAAGTCGACCTGATTCAGTTTCAGATCATGAACTACTCAACCGTAACCACTGTATCGGTTCTGGCTGGCATGGTTCTGTTATCGATGCTGGGTATTCACCCAGTAATCCAGATCGCCAGTTTTGCACCGATTTTGCTTGAGAGCTCACCGAGTGCAAATCTGATCGGAGCTACATGGTTATTTGCTTGGAATCTTGGCACTTGCTCGAGTTATCTTTCTGGCACTAATCTAATTTTTCAAGGACGTTATGGAATACCAAGTTGGCGAATTGCAGTGGATAATTGGCCTTATGCACTATCCATGGTGATGATTGGTTCTATCTGGTTATGGACTCTCAATCGTTATTTCTCAGCATTTCAGTAATGTCGTAATGGTTAGATAGATCAAGCAGCCCTGTCAAAAATGCGATCCAATGCGGTTTCAAAATTTGATACGGTTCGATCGATTTCGGTCAACTTGTCCAAACCGAAAAAACCCAAACGAAAACTCTTGAAGCTATCGCCCTCATCACACATTAATGGAACTCCTGCAGCAATTTGCAATCCCTGAGCCGCAAACAAAGAGCCATTTTGAATCTCCGGATTATCCGTATAACTGACTACCACGGAGGGAGCCTTGAATCCCTCAGCGGCAACGCTATGAAACCCCCGTTCCTCTAACAGATTGCGAACTCGACCGCCCAGTTCATACTGGGCACTACATAAATGATCAAATCCAATTTTTTTGGTTTCTTGCACCGTATCACGAAATGCCTTCAAGGCATCGGTTGGCATGGTTGCATGATAGGCATGCCCGCCCTGAAGATATGCCCGCATGATTTCGTGCCAGCGACGAAGATCACATGAAAAACTACTGCTAACGGTTGTAGACATCACTTCTAGAGCACGATCACTAAGCATTACAAATGCTGCACACGGAGAAGCACTCCAGCCCTTTTGTGGCGCACTGATCAATACATCAACCCCACATTTTTTCATATCTACCCAAACAGTACCCGAAGCAATGCTATCTAGCACCATCAGTCCACCAACATCGTGAACGGCATTAGCAATCTGAAGAATGTAGTCATCAGGAAGGATAAGACCAGCTGAAGTTTCAACATGTGGAGCGAAGACAACATCCGGTTTCTCTTCGGAAATTGTATTGACTACCTCCTGGAAGGGTGCAGGAGCAAATGGAGCATTGACCATTTCAGAACCCCGTGATGCCTTAAGCACAATTGATCTGGATGGGATATTACCAGCATCAAAAATTTGGCTCCATCGGTAACTGAAATATCCATTTCTAACAACTAGGCATTTTTTATCGGTTGCAAACTGTCTTGCTACGGCTTCCATTCCATAAGTGCCGCCACCAGGTACAATAGTCATGCACTGAGACTGATACACATCCATCAAGGTAGAACGAATGTCCAACATAACCTGCTGAAATTGCTTCGACATATGATTCAAGGAACGATCAGTAAATACAACTGAATATTCCAGTAAACCATCTGGATCTACGTTAGGTAATAAACCTGCCATTTTTCATCTCAAAATATTTTTTCCGTTCCTAAAATAAGGTCGGATCAGTTGGAGTATAAGGGTGAGTCGTACGCTATAAATGGAATAAGTTCCAGCAAACGTACGTGCACTCGATCTGTACATCAGATTGTAGCACTGAATCGATTTTTAATAACGTCACGATTATACTCAGCAGACACATATTCCGATTTTGATATCGTATTTGGAATTGTATCTGATATGCTCACACTTTGATCATTCATGTGATGATTTTGGATTCGATATTCTCGGCTAGGATCATCTTGAAATCTCAAAATCCAATAAATACTCACGAACTGTGCAAAAAATTTTATGATGAACAACAAAGGTATCAATACGTTAGCTGTACACGGCGGTGAAATACCCGATCCTGAAACGGGTGCATCCAGCCCAAACATTGTTATGTCCAGCACTTATGTCGTAGACCAACCCACCAGTTTTTCAGTCACCAATATGGATGATGATACGCCTTATGTGTATACACGATGGGCGAATCCCACTATCCGACAGTTGGAGAAGAAACTGTGTCTGCTCGAAAATGCGGAGTCATGTCTTGCTTGCGCATCTGGCATGTCAGCATCTAGTGGAGTATTGTTTGGATTGCTGAACTCTGGAGATCATTTGATAATCAGCGAGAGTAATTATCCTGGAACAGCAGAGATTTCACGACAATTGCTTCCAAAAAATAATATCAAGGTTACTCCAGTTGATACTTCGAATCCTGAAAACATCAAGAATGCGATATGTGAAAATACCCGAATGATTTGGGTTGAAACACCCTCGAATCCGTTAGTGAAATTAACAGATATTCAAAGTGTCTCAAGGATTGCGAAAGATACAAATGCCCTGTTGGTCGTTGATAGTACCTTTGCTAGTCCAATTGCCACTCGGCCATTAGAACTCGGTGCTGATATTGTCGTTCACTCCCTCACCAAATATATTGGAGGGCATGGGGATGCCATCGGCGGTGCGGTCCTATCTAGCCGACAGATCACTTCGGAAATCATTGCAGGGGGTATGCTCCATTATGGTGGGACAATTAGTCCTTTCAATGCTTGGTTGATTATGCGTGGTGCAGCAACACTACCGCTTCGAATGACCGCCCACCAAAAGAATGCTATGCAAGTAGCAACATTTCTTGAAGCTCATCCAAATGTGGATTTGGTTCGTTATCCCGGTCTTTCGTCTCATCCACAGCACGACCTCGCAAATAGCCAGATGAACAATTACTCAGGAATGATTGCATTTCGTACACCATCTCCCCAATCTGTAGCGAAACGAATGATGGATAGCTTGAAAATAGTTCATTATGCGGTATCACTTGGACACCATCGAAGTCTGATCTTTCTACTGGAATCCGATGACCTGATCAATTCTTCGTATAAGCTTGATGGAAAACTTGAACGTGAATATCGTGAAATTGCGGGTCAAGGAGTATTTCGATTATCGGTTGGAATTGAAGATGCCGAAGATATTATTCGTGATCTCGAACTTGTTCTTGGGTAATGCTTTTCAGATAAGTACTCTTCCCTCTCATTTTCGTTCTGTGATTTGATAGATGTTTCAATCTGATTTGGCCTTCGGAGTGTTCAAACGATCGGTATGCATTTTCAATTCAATTTGCTGATGATTGCAAGATCATCCTACTAGAATCAAATCCAAATTATCATATCTTCTCAACATGAATATCCAGTAGGCCCCGCTCTTTTTTGCCAAACACCATTCCGATCAAGTGAATGGGCTCCTTACGGCT
>JAPOUQ010000015.1 GCA_026708585.1 Gammaproteobacteria bacterium | reverse complement strand
TTTATACTTATTTCAATAGTTTATTTGATTATTTCGGCAAAAATGAAGTCCGAAAGTTGAATAAAGAAGAGTACTCCCATAAAGAAAGCTGGAATCGTTGCAATCTGCAAGGAACTTTGCCAGTCAAAATAAGTCAACAGCACACCGATTGAAATAGGCGCAAGAATTTCAGCGCCAACACTACCTCCCATTGCGTGGATGCCCAATACTTGAGCCCGCCGTTTCGGAATCGTCTTTACCAGAACCCCCGTTGCCACTGGGTGCCAGAATGCATCCCCCATTACCCCAATTGCTAGGAACAGGGTAATGAGCCAGAAACTCGGCATGAAAGTAGATAGGAAATAGCCAATTGCGACCCACCAAAACGAAATCAGCATGAGCAGTCCACTGTTGCGAGTACGATCAGCGATGATTCCAGCCGGTACATAGGTAAGACCAGCAGCAACACCATTAATTGCGATGATCAGTCCTACTTCGGCAGGCCCAAATCCCATACTGGCTACTATTGCTGGCGCGATTAACCAAATAGTACCTGCTACCCAATCATTGATTAAATGACCCGTTGCAAGAGTGCCAAGTAGAAAACGATGATTTTCAGTTATCCGGTGATTTTCGGGTTCGATTGAGTTCAGTTTAGAATGGGTGCCAGACATGTTTGGGGCAATTAGAAAATTAGGGATTCAGGCAGGATAACTTCTATGCAGCAACCCATTTACCCTTGTATTGTCTATGCACGAGGACGGAGATTTTTTGGATCCCAAACTGGCTCAGCCAATACCTTGGCCTTTCTTGGAGCGCCTAGTAACAGTACTTGAAATTCACTGTTAGGTTTACTGTATTTCTTGTCAACATAAGCAAAACCTAGGCTTTTTCTTGTTATATGTCCGTATCCTCCAGAAGTTGTAACGCCAATGGTTTGACCGTCAACAAGGACTGCTTCACCCCCCACTACATCGTTATTTCCCTCTTCCACTTCAAAATATACCAGTGATATAGAGACTCCCTTCCTTTCGATATCCAAAGTACTCTGCTTCCCACGAAAATCTTCCTTGTCACGGCGAAAAAATCGCATCAATCCTGCTTCTACCATTGATATTTCATTGGTCATTTCGGCGCCCCAACCCTTATAGGCTTTCTCCATTCTCAAAGAGTTCAGTGTATAACTACCAAAATCGGCAATAGCAAAGTCTTCGCCAGCAGCAAAAACTGCTGCATAAACATCTACGAGATCCGATTTCTTACAATGTAGTTCCCAACCTAGGTCGCCGGTATAGCTGACTCGCAAGGCTCTAACCTTCCTTCCCTGTATATCGATTATTTTTCCCGATAACCAGGGGAATGAAGAATTGCATAAATCCTCATCGGTTACGGTAGACAGAACTTTGCGAGACTGTGGACCAGCAAGGAGCAAAGCCCCCCATTCGTTAGTAACATTCGAGATGTGTACATTTTCGTTCTTATCAACACTCTGGTTCAAAATCGCTAAATCTCGCTCTTCACTTGTGGCTCCTGAGAGCACATAGTAAAAATTGTCATCTAGACGTGTAATGGTTGATTCTCCGTTTAATCGGCCATTTTCAGCGAGGTAATGGGTGAGCGCAATTCCATATAGTCTTGGCATGCTGTTGGCACTGATTCGATTCAGCATCGCTTCGGCATCCCGACCGGAAACTTCGTATTTCGCAAATGTGGATAATTCCATGATTCCGACACGCTCACGAACGGCAGCACATTCTCTTGAGACAACACTGAATGAATTGTTATGGCGGAATCCGATTTCTTCTTCTCGTCCGTCTAACGAGAACCATTTGGCTCTTTCCCATCCATTTATTTCCGTATATATAGCACCTTTTTTCTTTAGTTTGTCATACAGAGGTGTTGCTCGAAATCTTCTTCCAGCAGGTCTCTCTTCGCCAGGAAGATGGAGTTTATACATATGTTCATAATCTTCATGTGATTTTTGCTTAGTGTATTCACCGGGAGCAAATTCACTAAATCGTCGTGGATCTAACCCGGACATATTGATTTCTGCATCTCCATAAATCATCCATTGTGCGAGATACTTTCCACATCCTGCACCCGAAGCGATACCGATAGATGCCCCGTTGCAGTGCCAGAAATTCTTAATTCCAGCCGCAGGCCCGATGTAGGGATTACTATCCGGTGTATGTGGGATAGCTCCACATACCACACGCTTGATTCCGAGTTGCTCCCACATCGGCACACGTTCCATGACCCTCTCAATAAAAGGCATAATGTTATCCATTTCTGGATCGAACAATTCATTTTCTGAATCCCATTCCGGCCAGCCACCACGATGAGACCAGCATTCTTCGGAATTCTCTGTTTCATAAATCCCGATCAATGCAGACTTCTGTTCCTGACGATAATAGGATGAGGGATATGGATCTCGAATGACTGGCATTTCGTGATCGTTATCAAAGAACTCTTGTACACTTTCGGTAACAAGATAGGTATGTTTCATATTGATCATCGGTAAGTCCGTACCGACCATTTTCGAGATCTCACGTGCATAACAGCCTGCAGCGTTGACCACATGTTCTGCAATTACTGTTCCATTTTCGGTCAGTACTTCCCATTCTCCTGAAGGGCGAAGATAGATATTGAGTACACGATTTCGAGTAGATATCTGTGCACCATGCATGTGAGCACCCTTCGCCATGGCATTACAGACACCCGCAGGGTCAACATGTCCATCAGCAAGTGTCCAAGCACCCGCGATTACTCCTTCAATATTGATATAAGGTACCAGAGATTTAATTTTTTCTGGATCGATGATTTCACAGTCATAACCGATCAACTTGCCAATCCCTGCAACGCGGTGAAACCACTCTATTTCCGCAGGGTGATAGGCAAACCGAATACCTCCACACCCATGCCAACTTACATACTGACCTGTTAACTCTTCAAGTTTTGGGTATAAACTCACCCCATAGTTATGAATTTTCGCCATATTGTAGTCAGCGATAAAATTTGGACATTGCCCAGCGGCATGCCAGGTTGACCCGGATGTCAGTTCCCCTTTTTCAATCAACAGGCAATCTGTCCACCCCTCCATGGATAGATGGTATGCAAGTCCAGCTCCCATAACACCACCACCGACAATCACCACTTTAGCCTGTGATGGAAAATTCTGCTCACTCATTGGTTCAATCCATACTATTTTGTTTATGTTTCGGACGCATTTGTTCTGTTGGTAACAGGATTTCAAAATCCTCTCGCAAACGGGTGTCGAGTTCATCAGGTATATGACTGGGAAAATAAGTATCCAGTATTTCTTGAACTCTTTCTCTAGCTGGTTCATTAACATTTTTTGAACCCAGTTCCATCCACTCAGCGGGGGTCAAGCGATTTCCCACCTCTGGATAAACATAATCGGATTGCATCCGAGAGAGGGTGGCTTCATGTCCCAGAAAATGCTCTGGACCATTCAAGCAGACATCGGTAATTGTCTCTAAAGCCAGATTGTCATGATCAACCTCGATTCCTCGAACACTACGGTTGATTGCTCCTAGCATGTCATTGTCAATCATGGTGCTTTCAAAGCCAAATCCGAGTAAGCTCGCCTGCATGCCAGCTGATTCATATACTAGATTTGTTCCGGAGTGACCTGCTAGGGTGACCGTATAGGCTTTTTCAAAACCTGACTGTGCGTCTGGGGTCTTGGAGTCTGCCATTCCAGCGGCTATACCGGTCGGCAAATCCAGATAGCGCCCGACCTGCCCACATGCAGCCATCAATACAGCTTGTTCTCCACTACCACCGCTCATTGCACCGGTTCTCAAGTCAGAGACGAATGGCCAAGGACCGAAAATAGCTGGATGCCCTTTTTCCATCAGATTCACAATAGCGAGTGCTGCAAGACATTCCGCACATTCTTGTACGACTGCACCAGCCAGTGATGCAGGACTAGTTGCACCGGCCTGTCCTGCTGCTAACAACAAAATTGGCATTCCACCGCGTATACAGACTTCCATAACTCGGCAAGCATCTTCAGCAAACCTCATGGGTGGAACCACAAAACAGCAAGATAAGCTAGCAAAAGGGCGTTCTCTCCATTGTTTTTCCCCACCAGCTATGGAGTTCAGTAGTTTCAAACCTGCTTCCGCATGAACAGGGTCGACATAGCTCACGCCACAGTGTTTGGCTGTACCCATGACTGAGACGTAGGTGGTATTTAGATCCATTGCAAATGGATCCTCAATATCACGAGCAACCATACAACGCTGAAAAAAATGAATATGCTCAAGTTGATCCACTAAACGCGCTGCATCATATAAATCTTGCAGAGTGGATTCCCGATAGGGAATTTGATCCGGATATTTGTCATGGGTTTTCCAAGCATCAACGATATGTACAGCTGCCCCTGCCGTACCAAAATAAACTTTGTTACCGCTTAGCAATAAGTTATGCTCTGGTTTTTGCCCATATAAGGTTATGTCCCTAGCACAAACTTCAAGCGTCCATTCGATTAATTCTCGTGGAAAGGTCAATCGGCCATCTGGAGTTAGTTTCCCCCCCGCTTTGGATACTAAGTCTATGATGCTCGGTATAGCTCGGGTAAATCCGACGTTTTCCAATAAGTCCAGCATTGCACTATAAATGCTTGCTAATGCATCATCAGATAGTGGTTTATATCGTCCTCCAAGTTGCCCCGGTTGCACTGGTTTGATATCTTCAGAAAGGGGTGCAGATCGCAAAGCATGTCGAGCCGCCCGTCCACCTGTTCTTCGACTCATGATGAAGACCTCCAACGAAAATCAAAAAGGAGAAAACGATCTTTTTGTCTATCTATCGCTAAGGTGTCAGGCACGATATTTCGATCCGAATGAGCCAATGCGTTCAAACTCAAAAAAACATTGCGAGTATAACTGAACATATGATTAACAAGTTCAATTTTGTCTGAAAAAATTACCTTGCAATTGAAGGTCTGATAGGCAGATAATCTAACAATAAATTTGCATCAGCCAAATATGAAATTTACTCCGCAAAACTCCCTTTCTTAAACTGTATAAGGGAACCCAATTCATATAAAATTACTTTGATAAATGAGGCTTTTTATGTCTACTCGAGCTATAACCTATCTTACTAGTTTAATTCTAGCGGTTGCAATGATTCCACTTGCTCAAGCCGCCAAAGATGAGATTTATACCAAACGATTTGGTAACTCCGCAGCTAGTGGTTACGATGTTGTGGCCTATTTTACGGTCGGCGAACCCACCAAAGGGAGTAAAAAATTCAAACTTGAGCACAAAGGTGCAGAGTGGCATTTTGCTAGCCAAGAAAATCTTGATAAATTCAAGGAAAATCCAGACATGTATGAGCCTCAGTATGGTGGGTATTGTGCATGGGCCGTCGCCAATGGAGATACCGCTTCTGCTGATCCGAAACAATGGAATATTACCGATGGAAAACTTTATCTGAATTACAATGGAAAAATTCAGAAAAAGTGGTTGAAAGATAAGCTAGGATTTATTGAAAAGGCTAACAAAAATTGGCCCAGTGTACTGAACTGATTGGCTGATAAACTGACAGACTTAAGTGGGATTTATGTCTGTCAGTTTTCCTTCCAAATATTTCTCCATCATTTGTAATCATCGGTTTGTGATGGCTCGAACTGTTATCCGACGAGCAACAACTGGAGATATCGCTCAGATTACTCAATTTAATATTGGCATTGCAAAGGAGACAGAAAATCTCAATCTTAATCCAACAGTCGTTAGATTAGGGGTTGCAAAACTTATTGATAATCCGAATTTCGGGTTTTATCTTGTTGCTGAGTCTGACACACGAATCGTTGGTTCACTCATGATCACTACCGAATGGAGTGACTGGCGATGTGGCCAATTTTGGTGGATTCAGAGTGTTTATGTTTTATCAGAATTTCGAAGGAAAGGACTTTATGGGTGTCTTTATTCAAAAGTCAAAGAACTGGCCGAATTGGATGATAATGTTTGTGGTTTTCGATTATATGTCGAAAAAGACAATGCCGTTGCCCAAAAGGCTTATCGAAAGTACGGTATGCATAATACTCCTTATCTTTTATTCGAAGAAACAAAGACAAGTGTTTCATTATCGTCCAAATAATCAAGTTTAACTGTTTAAAAACGATAAGAGATGAGTCGTTGGGTAGATGCTTTAGTCCTTTAGTTCGCTTATGACCATTGCCTTGATTAGTTCTTCGGTTCCGTTGTCAACATATAACGATTGGCCTGGATTTGAGTACATTGTCTCCATCAGGGCAAATGCAATGTTGCCGCCAAACCGAATTGAATAGGCTATGCTAGTTAAAAAACCACACACATAACCTGAATCATCGCTCAAATGCCAAACATCACGTGGAGGACTCAACGGTTCACCCGGAATTAGTAGATGAACAAGTTGGTGCGTGACTCCTTGCTTACGTATTAAATCCAATGCATCAACTGACATGCAATGTGCATCTTTGTCCTTTGGGAAAAAACGATCCAGCCCACATTCGTAGGGATTTTCGTCGGCAGTTATATCATTTCCATAAGATATCAACCCTCTCTCAATTCGGTCAATCGAGTTAGGGCAACCGGCACGAATATCGTATATTTGACCGGCCTCCCAAATACAATCCCATAGATCTAAACCTTTCCAGTGTTCTTCCAGGTAAATTTCGAATCCACCTTGACCACTCCATCCGGATCGAGCAATGTAGAATGAGGTACCTGCTAATTCAGAACGGACAAAACGAAAAAACGGTAATTCACGAATTCCTTCTCCGAGTAAGTTGGCCATCAAGTCATCGGATTTTGGGCCTTGGATAGCTAGTGGATTGACATCGGGATCACAAATCGAGACCTCGTAATCCATCCCATATGCAATACCTTTAACCCAAAGCATTACATTTGAATCTGCAGTCGATAGCCAAAAACGCTTCTTATTAGTTCGTAGCAATATAGGGTCGTTAATAATTCCACCGTATTCATCTACCAAGGGGATATACATGCATTGCCCGATTTGGCACTTTGAAATATCTCTTGGTGTGATTAATTCAATTAGTTCTAGAGCTGCTGGGCCCACAATCTCAACTTGACGTTGACATGAAACATCCCAGAGCTGCACATATTCACACAGATGTTCATAATCTTCCTGCGGTGAATGGAATACCGTCGCTAATGGAGTATTGTTGTAGACGGTCATGGATTTTGGCGCATGTTCCAACACTCTTTTTTCATATGGGGTCTGTCGGATTCGACGAGAGAGTGAAAGAGCCGGGGGAGAAATACTGGAGGAATGCATTGTATCGATATTGGAATATGATAATGAGCATATTATGGTGATTAGCAGGTGATTTTGGAATACCTGTTTGAGGCTTAATTTTGTCCAAAGAGCTGCTTAATTTGATAGTGAAGATTCCAATGAAATCCAAGAACGAAGAGAAAATACTATGAGCTATACGACACACATACCAAAGGGAGTTATCGACTTTCTACAGGAGCTTTACCATGATGAGCATGACTTGGAATAGGTTATGCAGGAATTGTTGCGAGACTATCGGGCCTCATTTGGTTTTGAACTGTTAGGGCAAGCTATTCATGCTCAACATATCAAGGTTGATGTGAGGAGCATGGCGAAAGCTATATAAAAATCCCAGGGAATATTAATACGGACTCATGGATGTTTAATAACTGGCTTGAGTTAGCGAAAAAGATGGATGCTTATCCTCATGATAAAAAAGGAAGTTACTGGGGCAAGGTTATCCATTGCACTAACGAGCATGCTTACGATGTTGAAAATGTGAAAACGAAATAAGAAATGGAAGTATCGAGAGTAAGTTATGTTTTACCCTTTAGAGTAATAATCTATCACCCTTGAAAGTATTCATAAATTCCCCTTCAATAAAAGAATACCTAATTACCACTAATCATAAGCCGAGTTTCAGGAGTTTTTCCGGCATGGGCGGC
>JAPOUQ010000041.1 GCA_026708585.1 Gammaproteobacteria bacterium | reverse complement strand
GTTAAGCATGCCGCCAGCGTTCAATCTGAGCCAGGATCAAACTCTCCAGTTGAAATTCTTATATCCCGAAGGATAACGGATTGTGACTCATTGGCATATGCCGATGAGTCGCAAACTGGAATGAGAGATTCTGGCGAATCAAAGCGCCCACACAATCTGCTTGATTTATTTTAAAAGAGCAATTGACGGTTAAGTTCCGTCATAAAGGGCGTGGATTATACCTACTAATATGACTTCGTCAATAGACAGAAGGCAAAAAATTATAATTTTTCTGAAATCCACTTAAGACGGTCAATGATAGCATAAAATTCGTAGAACTTGTTAAATATTTTTCGCTCTAATGTAATAAGTATTGGTCATACAAAAATGATGCCTTCAGGCAAGGGTTTGCCTCCATCAATTGGGTTGGTACAACTATTTTGCGTATCTACGAGTTGCAAATTCAATAAAATGATCGAATCCTGTTCCGGTCGATGTATTTGGAACACTCTTTTTATCCAAGAATGGTTGGGTCAGATGGCCTTCACTCTATGTGATTCAGTTTATTTGACCACCTAGTCCTCGTTAATCGGAAACAGGACACATTGGCTTTAACTCAAGCTTGATTCCAGATGTAGTTCTATCGAAATAATGGTGCATACTAGCTAGCGTAATTCCAAGCTATAGTGCTGCTCTTCAGAGTAACATTGGGATTATTTCAATTCTCGCTTACGCACAATAATGTCCCAGACATCGTGACCTAGTTTGCGGCCTCGTTGCTCGAATTTGGTCATAGGGCGCCTTGCCCCGCTATTAGCAAAACCGGATTCCTGAATAAATTCAAGCGCTGGCTCATTCTCGAGCAATTGAAGTGCTTGCTCTGCATAATCCTGCCAGTCAGTTGCAAAATGAATCTCACCACCAACCTTTAGTTTAACGACCATAAGTCCAACAAAATGTGGACTAAGAATACGCCTTTTATTATGCCGTTTTTTAGGCCAGGGATCTGGAAAAAACAAACAAATTCGGTCAAAAGCCTGATCTAGGAATAAGTTCGACAGAATCTGAACTGCATCACCAAGAATCACACGAATATTTCCTAATCCTTCATCGTGTATCCGTAAAAGGAGATGTCCCAAACCGGGTTCATGGACCTCTATGCCGATGAAGTCACACTCCGGATTTGACCCAGCCATTTCGATCAGGGCTTCACCGTTACCAAAACCGACCTCAAGCACCAAGGTAGCTTTGCGCCCAAAAACCTCTACTATGTCAATCCGCCCCTTAGAATCAGTTGAAGGGGTAATTCCATAATGAGGGAATAGTTCATGCATAGCCTTACGCTGGGCATCTGTCATCCGTCCAGAACGAATCACATAGCTTCTGACAGAGTCACGGTGATTGGGACTTTTTTCGGCCTGTTTATTCCTCATCTTGATGGAAGGTCTCTACTCAAAACTTTGGATGAATTTTTGGAATTAAATTTGCCAAACACTATCAACACGGTGTCAAAAAACCAAGAGGGTTCATTGATAAAAAACAGGAAATTAATTTCTTTTTTTGTTTTGGACGCCTCTTAAGAACGCAATTACAATGCCAGCGAGTTTTGTTGGCATAGATGCCATTATCAGAATAGGAAAACGAAAATTGGCACAAAGAAAAGGGAATTATACTTTCGTTATAATTCCCTTTATTCAGACCTTAAAGCAGGAAAATCGTAATGATTAGCGGTTCAACCAATTCAGAGGTAAGGAGGGGCGTTGCATTTGCCTTTCGTGTCTTGACGGATTTCTGTCATTACTTGACTAACAATGTTTATAACTTAACCAAAATCTGCTAAAGCCTATCGCATTGCGCCTTCTCATCTAAATGATAACCCCCAACTTGGCTTAACTCAGTGCCATCAGGGAGAAAAACCACGCTATTGTTCATTTGAACCACCAGCCTGTTCGTTATTCCCAAATATCCCCGCCATCCATTGCCTTCAAATAATCGTTTTTCACCACCAAAATTGGTGATACCACCTTGCCAAAGGCTGGCAAACCACGAGTACGTGCTGCTTTGTTCATTTGGATTTTTTTTCAGTCCTAAATTGGCAGTAAACATTTCCTGCTTCTGACCGTCGGAATAAAGGACCAATTTAACACTAGCCGTATTTCCAGTTGCATTCACATCGATACAAATCTTGTCCCATTCTGAGTCAGAATCATCTGATACTGGAATATGAACAAGACCGGCATATTGTCCTTCAATCATGCCAGTTACTTGATTTGCATGCACAGCTCCTAATCCCAACCCCATCAGTAGGACTGTAAAACCAGACACAAAAAGTTTGAAGATTTTTATCATTGGTCCTCCCTCCTGATCGATCTTTTCTGTAATTATTTTATTATAAACAATTATCAAACGTTTCTGGCTATGAACTTTAATAGTTGCTCAATTAATAGTTAAAACCATTCAGGGAGCTCAATGTCAACCTCTTTTATGATTCCCTTATAATCTCACTATTTACCAGTAAAGTAAACTATCACGAGAGCGCCGATTAATTCCTTTGCGATTATGACGCAAGTTAGCTTGGACTGACTCTCAAACCCCATGCTCAAAAAGGTTGAATGCTCCCAATCTAGTCAAAATGAATCCTTTTAGGTGTAAATTTTGACATCGGGGTTGTCTACATGAAATTTCCATCGTGTTTTCCTTCATTTTTCCGAAAACATTCTTCATGTATTTTCGCCTCTCTCAACAACTTCATCAAGGATAATTTCGTCCCTTACTCATTACAGTTTTATGCAGAAAGCTCACAAATATATAACAAACTTTGGTTCTGACGATAAATGAATAGGCGTTTTCCCTTCATTTATCGGTCATGTAGAATTGTCGATCAATGAAAGACAAATTTCCTATTTATGAATCTCTGCTACTGGATTACCTGGAACTAAAAGCTAACCTCTCAGCTGACCTTGCGAACAATCAAAACATCTCCTCTACGACTTTGAATTACAGGATGCTACCGATCCGTGTTATTAATCTAGAATCCTCTATTAAAAGACGCATTCATATAAAAATGCAACTGGATAATCTCGGTCTGGACTACTTGATTATTGTTGCAGTGGATGGAAAAATGCTTTCTAAGCAAGATATTGATTATATCTATGATGAAGAGAGAACATTGGACTTTCGTGGAAGACCTCTCTCCCGGGGAGAAATTGGTTGCGCTTTAAGTCATATCACACTGTACAAGGAAATCATCGAAAATAGACTTGATGCGATGCTAATTTTGGAGGATGACATCTTCATTGACAGTCGGATATTATCAGTACTTATGGATACCTGCAGTTATCCTGAAGACTGGGATATCATATTTATAGGATACAGAGCTCGAAGGACTTTTTCTCACTCTGTCGATTCTCCCATGCATTTTCTCAAAGAAGGACTTACCTTGAACAGGGTAGCCGGACTTCAAGGGGTTAGAGAGACCAATGGCTATTTGGTCAGTCATGCCGGAGCAGTCAAGCTGCTAGAATTAACGAAGGGACTTCACAAACCGATTGACCTATATACGGGCGATTACAACACCCTCAACATTTACCTAGTAAAGCCGAGACTAATTCAACACCTACAGAATTCATTTAGGAGCACGATTGATGATGACCGGTCTACCAACCACCGGCTTATGCAGTTAAGAATCGAAAAAGATATGTTGCTTGTAAAATTTCCATGGCTACGAAAATTCCCTAAGACAATGACAGTATTGGCTGAACTTCGGATTATCTATGGAGCCCGAAAACTTTGGTCATCCATCATGGATAGAGTCATCCTGAAACTTTATTCCATGCGCCATATCCTCAAGGTAAAAATGAGGAAATAAGCGATCATGATTTCAACTCCGCTACCCTTTGCATATTTAATCAGGTTATTCGTTTTTGATTTGAGTATTGATAATTTCCCAACAATATGCAAATTGATTTTGAACATCGAATTATTTTTAAGCATTACGACATCATTCTTTTGGAACAAATATATATATATGGATGAAGTTTGAAAATAAGTCATGCCTGAGTAACCTTAATGATTCAAATCCGAGTAATTAGTTTGCAGAAAGCGCTTGAACGTCGTTTAAACGTACAAAAGCATTTGGAACATCTCGACTTAAATTATCGGATTATCGATGCTGTAGATGGCAAACTTCTCACAAATTACGAAATTAATCATATCTATGACAAAGTGTCTGCACAATCGATTCGAGGATAAAACCTGTCATTAGCAGAAATTGGGTGTGCACTCAGCCATATTCAGTTGTATCGGGAAATGGTGGATAACCGCATTGATGCCATGTTAATCATGGAAGACGATATTGTAATTAACCAATCAATTAAATCGGTTTTGGAAAGTTATCAGCGTTTCCCGGATGGCTGGGACATGGCATTTTTGGGATGCGACCCTCGAAGATCGATGCTAAAAAGCATTCCATCTGGAAAGACTTTCTCGGATGGCTATGAGCTGAAGCAAGCTAGGGGAATTGGTCCAGTCACACTCACGCATGCTTACATTGTCAGCAATCAAGGTGCTACCAAACTTTTGAACATGACTCGTCGTATCCACAAGCCGATCGACTACTATACGGGCAACATCGGCTCGCTAAGCATATACGTCTTTACTCCTGCTTTTGTTGGTTAGGGTACGTTTCCCAGCATGATCAATTCGGAAAGAGCGGAGCAAAAAAACAAAGATAAACTGAGCATCGAAACCGATTTTTTGCTGGATGCATTGCCTTGGTTGGAAGCTTTCCGACCCTTCTGCAAACATTGGTTAGCTGGAGGTTGGTATCTGGATAAAAGAAGTTAAAACTATCAATTAAATATCGATCAGAAAAATTACGACTGATTCTGGAGGACTACTTGAAATCCAGATCTGACTTCTGATCCTGTTTTAGCAGCTCATCCCAGTCTTTCATAATACAACTGAAAGCCAACAGCCAGATTCCAAGGGAATTAGTAATTTAGTCGATGACTCATAAATTCTTCAAAGTATTTCTTCTAAATCCTGAGAACGAAGACGATAAAAGACTTGCTTGAAACAACCAGTTGACTCTAATGACCTATATGGTTATCGGTTCTATTCAGAGAAATTACTGCAATATACCAACGCGAACTTGATTCTGAAAATTATATGGTCAAGATATGCGAGCAGTTCCATCCAAGAGCATACTTCTATACAAGTCGTTGATCGAATTCACCTCGTTTTCAATACTAAAATGAAGTTCCATCTGTTGTCGGCAACGGATCGACCAGTCCTGCATTTTCTGTGGTGAGATGAGCATGGAATGCACAGCGCGAACCATATGCAACTTATCACCAGGTGGTATGATCATCCCCGTCTTGCCTTCTTCAATCAGTTCATCAAAAGCACCCACATCGCTGGCGATTACCGGAACTCCACAAGCCATGGACTCCAGCGGCGTGAGGCCAAATCCCTCCCAACGTTGTGGTGCTACAAATAAGTCCAAGACTTGATACCAGTTTGACATTTTGTCAACCGGAGACTCCGGAAGAAAAAGTATTCGATCTTCAAGACGTGCCTGTTTAACTCTCTGACGAAGATCTCTCAAGAATGCATGATGCTCGTTGGTCGCACGCCCCATAACGAGTGCAGAAATATTGGAAAATTCTGGCAGTAGCTCTATCATTGAATCCACAAAAATATCTGTTCCTTTCTGATGTCGGATTCGTCCATAGCACCCGATTAAAGTGCAATCAGGGACATTTAGGGTTCGCCTAACTACACTTTTGTCAACAACCGGATAAAATTTCTTGGTATCGATTCCATGTAAAATCACCACGGAAGAGGATTTGAGATAGGACGCGGACTTTTTTGAAGTTGCGATCACTGCATCCATACGGGAAATAAGGAATCGTGTATAGCGGGTATGGTGACGCTGAGAAGCTGAAGTAAATACCAGTTTCAGGTTTTTACGAAATATCTTTTTCAATATCAAGCCTAAAAGCATCTCAGTATTACGTCTTGCATGCCAAACCCGTATTTTTTTCTTATCCATCAAAAACAACGAACATATCGATACTTTTGGTAATTCATCAGGCAACCCTAGACCAACGGCCACAATCCCCATCGATTTTGCCTGAATCGGCAACAAGCGAACTAGTGTCGCAGTTACGCCGGATAGGCGTCTCTTTAGGTTTGGAAGAATGACTTCAATATGCTCATACATGAAAAAATCCAACAATTAGAAGCTAGAACATTAATCTCTCTTTAGGCAACAATGTTTGACATTGTTTTAAAGCAATGACTTTATCGAGAAAAAAACCTGAATTGCAATTATTTAATCATTTATCGTATTTTTGAATACACACAATCTTTATTGTTGAATCAAAATTCCAATATGTCGAGAATTCTGGTTCTAGTAGAATTTTTTAGTTTGGGAGATCTCCTTGTAATAACTTTGATGGCTACAGTTTGTAGTTTATCAAGCATCTGCACAGTGTTTCTGGTCAGAATGGGTCAGTGCGCTTTCGGGAGGAGGTCATAGGTCCGATGCCGATACGGATCATTTCACCGGCCTCATTAGTCTAAGGCTATGCCCCGCTTGTAATTGGGCCCATCAATAAGTTCTATTCCAAATTCAAAACTCATGATCATCAGTTCTTTCAAGAAAACAGTGCCCTAATTCATCAGTAGCTTGAATAGACTTTCATGAATCATGCAGTTCTAAGATCTCACAAAATATGTCACAAGGACTCTATCGAGATCTTGCACTACAAATATGGCCTTTTCCCTAGATGTTTGGTATTCAGCTCAGGTTCTAACCATCTTGAAAATCCTGGGATTTTGGCCAGAGTGTAAAGCCAAAACTGCTTGTGTACCTTTTCTTTAGTCCAATGCGCAATATCCCGCCGTCCTTCGAACTCTATATGATCGAGTGGACGAGGGGTACCAAAAGAAAAAACAATTCCTATATCGTATTCATCAAACACAGTCTCCACTTTTAGACCACACAAGGCACCCATATATTCTAAGGTTGATCGTGTGAAGCTAAGTGTATGAGCAAAGTGCAAAGCGCCAAAGCCTTTTTTTAAACAGTTTTTCATATTTGGTGTTTCGATGAAGATCAGACCATCTTTTTCCAACCATGCTGTAATCTGATTTAAGGCTGTTATCGGGTTAACAAGATGCTCAAAGACATGAAATGCTGTAATCACATCAAATTTATGAGACACAGATGCATTCTGCCAAGATGTACAGACAACATTCAACCCTCGACTTTTTTGGGCAAAAGTTGCATAACCCTTACCTGGTTCCAAGCCCATCGCAACTATGTTCTGGCCAGCGCATAACTCAACAAATTCACCAGAACCACATCCTATGTCGAGTAGACTTTGACGCTTCCCGATCAAAGGCATCAACTTTTCAAGTCGAAACCTACCTTCATTTAATCGTTTTTTACGATGTCGTTCTGATGGTGCTAACGATCTACCCTGATAATCTTTTCGATACAGATTACTATAATAAGTGTCTAGATATTTTTCAGGTGGTAGTGGAACTTGTCGTACCATTCCACATTTGGAGCATGTTACGTGCTTGAGCCTTTTAAATCTTCTATCCCAGTCGCTCAGCTCAGAAAAGTCTTCCGATTTGCATAATGGACATGCATGACATTGGGTAGGGGGGCAATTTTGTACCCCATAAAGGGCAAATAATGATATAACTCAATCATCAAGAAAACTATATTTATTGCATTTTTTTGGTCGTATGGTTTATAAACACCATTGTCAATTGGATTATACGCTGTTCTCTTGTCGGAATTTTCTAACAAAGTGAAATAACTCCTCATCATCACAGTTAAATTATTAAGTGAAAGAAGAGGGAATTATCTATATAAAGTTCCGAAAATAGCGGTTAGGTTCCCCGAATTTTCCTTGGTGATGGTTTGCCTATGGAACAGAGGTGCAATTGGCTTGCACATCCGTCAAGACTCGTGGTTCTAAGACTGTGCCTCGCTAGAAAATGATCCTGAATTTATCCGAATACTACTGATCTATGCCTACAATTATGACACGGAACAGGAATATCTACTATAAGTATCTCAAGTTTCGGAGTTCAAATTGCATGATTTCAATCAGGCGGTTGCTGTATAGGAAGGTGTTCTTGATCGATGATGTGCGGTTCGAATTGCAACATTTGT
>JAPOUQ010000016.1 GCA_026708585.1 Gammaproteobacteria bacterium | reverse complement strand
GGGCATCTGGATCTGGTGCGATGAGTTATCGCAGGCCAATCGTCGGCATTTCCAGTGCATCATATTCAATATGACTTTGATATTTTTTTTTGCTTGGTCTATTGAATTATCGGAAATTTGCCTTCATATGGTAATTACCTACTAAAATACTCGGGAATTGTGACCGATCAATATATGGTTGAGCATGAGTACATTTTTAGTATACAGAGAGGAACAACATGCAAATTATCGGGATTAGCAATCTAGGAGGTGAGTGGTGCGACTGACCTCAAGAGGCAGATATGCGGTTTCTGCGATGATTGATTTATCGATTCATCAGGGCAATGGCCCGGTAACCTTGAGACGCATATCCGAAAGCCAAAGCATATCACTATCTTATCTTGAGCAATTGTTTGCTAAGCTACGAGATTCGAATCTCGTTGCGGGTACTCGAGGTCCTGGCGGTGGTTACGTTTTGGCTCGTGATGCCAACAAGATCAGTATCGCTGATATTGTTTTGGCTGTGGATGAACCGCTTGATATTACCGAATGTGAGGGAAAGATGAACTGTCATGAAGGCAAAAAATGTGTTGCTCATGGATTATGGAGTGAATTGAGTGATCGACTACACGAGTTTCTTTCTAGTATTTATCTCGGTGAGTTGATGGGGGACGGCGAAGTTCCCTCTCGAGCGTCTAACCACCATAAAGTCAAAATTCCCCGTATGGCGGCGGAGCAAGGTTAACAGGTAAGATAGGATATTGATATGAATGAGCAGATTGACACAGAGGAACATCTCGAGTCGTTGACCCAGCGTGAATATAAGGAGGGCTTTGTAACGGATATTGATGCTGATACGTTACCTCCAGGTCTTGATGAAGATATCATCCGCACCATTTCAACCAAAAAAGAGGAGCCGGAGTTCCTGTTTGAGTGGCGTCTCAATGCTTACCGAAATTGGTTAAAGATGGAAGAGCCAGATTGGCCGCACCTACATTATCCACAAATAGACTTTCAGGAAATTAGCTATTTCTCTGCACCGAAACAGAAAAAGCTTCTTGATAGCCTCGATGAGGTGGATCCAAAATTGCTGGAGACCTACGAAAAGTTAGGTATACCGATCGATGAACAGAAGGCCTTGGCCGGTGTCAAGGTTGCTGTGGATGCCGTTTTTGACAGTGTCTCTGTTGCTACCACGTTTAAGGAAACATTGGCTGAAGCAGGTGTGATATTCTGTCCTTTATCGGAAGCCGTTACCGATTATCCGGAATTGGTGAAGAAATACCTAGGCTCAGTTGTTCCGCCAGGAGATAATTATTATGCCGCATTGAATTCTGCGGTCTACAGTGAAGGATCCTTTGTATATGTACCAAAGGGTGTTCGCTGTCCGATGGAATTGTCCACCTATTTCAGAATCAATGCCATGAACACCGGTCAGTTTGAACGCACCTTGATCATTGCTGATGAAGATAGCCATGTAAGTTATCTTGAAGGTTGCACAGCTCCTATGCGGGACGAAAATCAACTACATGCGGCAGTGGTAGAACTGGTTGCTATGAAAGGTGCAGAAATTAAGTACTCTACTGTTCAGAACTGGTATCCTGGTGATGAAAATGGCAAGGGGGGCATTTACAACTTTGTTACAAAACGAGGGGTATGCAAAGGTGAGGGCTCGAAAATATCTTGGACTCAGGTCGAGACCGGTTCAGCCATTACCTGGAAATATCCAAGTGTTATTCTTGAAGGAGATGATTCGGTTGGTGAATTCTATTCTGTTGCACTGACGGGAAATTATCAGCAGGCGGATACTGGAACCAAGATGGTGCATGTTGGCAAAAACGCAAGAAGTACCATTATCTCGAAAGGCATTTCTGCAGGGTATGGTCAAAATTCATACCGTGGGTTGGTGAAAATACTAAAGGGAGCAGAAAACGCCCGTAACTACTCACAATGTGACTCGCTATTGATGGGGGATAAGTGTGGAGCACACACCTTTCCCTATATTGAGGTGAAGAATCCCGATGCTGTGGTCGAGCATGAAGCAACCACATCAAAGATCAGTGAAGACCAGTTGTTTTATTGTCGGCAACGAGGTCTGTCTGAAGAAGATGCAGTATCCATGATCGTCAATGGCTTTTGTAAAGAAGTGTTCAAGGAATTACCAATGGAGTTTGCGGTTGAAGCCCAGAAGTTATTGAGCATCAGCCTTGAAGGTGCGGTCGGATAGTCTGACTGAACATCAAAACTGGATAAGGAACATGTTAACGATAGATAATTTATGCGCAAGCGTTGAGGATAAATCGATTCTGAACGGTTTGAGCTTGGAAGTAAATGCGGGCGAAGTGCACGCTGTCATGGGGCCAAACGGATCGGGAAAAAGTACGTTAGCCAATGTTTTAGCGGGTCGGGATCAATATGAAGTAACTTCCGGAACGGTCACTTACAAAGACCAGAATTTGTTGGAACTAGAGCCTGAGATTCGGGCTCGTGAAGGGTTGTTTCTAGCCTTTCAATACCCAGTTGAAATCCCCGGGGTAAGCAATGTGCATATGTTGAAGGCTGCATTAAATGCAATGCGCACCCATCAGGGTAAAAAGGAACTAGATGCGGTGAGTTTTCTAAAGTTGATCAAGGAAAAAGCCGAGTTAGTTGGTATGAAGCAGGAATTTCTTTATCGAGCAGTCAATGAAGGATTCTCAGGTGGAGAAAAAAAGCGGAATGAAGTATTGCAAATGTCATTGTTTGAACCGACGCTCAGTGTGTTGGATGAAACAGATTCCGGTCTTGATATTGATGCTCTTAAGATTGTTGCACATGGAATGAACTCATTACGCAGTCCTGATCGTGCGATGCTGGTGGTGACTCATTATCAGAGATTGCTTGATTATATTGAACCAGACTTTGTACATGTCCTTGCACATGGAAAAATCATTCACTCGGGTGGAAAAGAACTAGCCGAAGAACTTGAGGAACACGGATATGGATGGATCGAAGAGCACGCCTGTACAGTCTGATTTGCATGACAATCCGCAAGTCCAGCCCTATCTGGATTTACACGATCGGATTAGCGGCTCATTGTCGGGTGAGAACCTTGAATGGCATTCTCTTTGGCGGCATGGATGTCTGCAACGTTTCGCTGATCAGGGATTCCCGACAGCACGAGATGAAAATTGGCGATATACACCATTGCGACCAGTACTATCCAAGCAGTTTACTCCAACGCGAGAACTAAATGCAGTACCGAAAATTACCACCAAGCCAATCGATGGAATCGGTCATTCGTTAGTGTTTGTGGACGGGGTGTTTCTAAAGCCTGATTCTGCGGATAAGATTGCACCAGGTATTCGCGTAGAATCAATCTCTGATGTTCTCAATAACCAACCTGATTATCTGCGCTCCTACTTGGGTAAGTCGAGTGAAGATACTGCCCACGCGTTCTCATTACTCAATAATGCGTTGTATTCAGACGGGGTATTGATTGAGATTCGTTCAGATGTAAAGAGTGACGTTCCGCTAGAACTGTTATTCATAACACAAACCGAAGCCGCCCTTATCCTACCACGTATAGTAGTAATATCACGTGCCGGGTCATCTGCTCGAATTATTGAGCGGCATGTTGGAAATCCTGATTGCCACTCCCTAACCAGCGGTGTAGGGGAGATGTATATTGAGAAGGGTGCTTATCTAAATTATCATCTCATTGAATCGGCTTCTGATTCTGCATATCAGGTGCTGGGAAATTGGGCGTATTTGGATGCCGATAGTAAACTGGATTTTCATACTACTACTATCGGTGGTGCTTTGGTGCGTAACGACTTGGTTATTGATCTTAAAGAGCCAGGTGCTGAATGTAATCTGATGGGCGCATACTGTTTGTCTGGTCGGCAACATGTGGATAATTTTACGACTGTGATTCATAGCGCTCCACACTGTAACAGTAATGAACACTATAAGGGGGTACTGGATCAGCGTTCACGAGCGGTGTTTCATGGACGTGTTCGTGTAGCTCCAGATGCTCAACAAAGCGATGCGCAACAGGCCAATAATACGTTGTTATTATCAGCTGATGCTGAGATTGATACCAAACCGCAACTCGAGATTTATGCGGATGATGTCAAATGCTCACATGGAGCCACGGTTGGTAATCTGAATGAGCAGGCGATGTTCTATCTTAAGGCACGAGGCATTGACAGGGATACTGCTCGCTCAATGTTAATTCGTGCATTTGTTGATGAAATACTCGATAAGACTGAGGTCGACCCTATACAGCAGCACCTAAAGAGTTTGGTAGATGAAAAGATGTTGACTTTTCGAAAGTTCCATAGATCTGGAGTGTCATCATGAAGCATGTCAATTTTGATCCTGAACTGGAACTCAAGAAGTCACGGATCATGAAAGAATTTGAAAAAAATGAGGAGCCGGACGAAATAAGAACTCCGGGTACTTTCAATGAAGGCCCGATAACTGAGATTGATGAACAGGTCTTGTATGAAGGTGTAATCGAAGCTTTAAAGACTGTTTATGATCCTGAAATTCCAGTCAACATTTATGATCTGGGCTTAATATATGATGTTAGAATTAAGGAACAAATTGTTGAAGTGGATATGACGCTGACGGCACCGGGATGTCCAGTTGCACACACTTTCCCCGGTATGGTTGAGCGTACGGTTGCCTTAGTGCCGGGGGTTGCAGGCGCAGTTGTTGATCTAGTTTGGGATCCTCCCTGGACACCTGAATTAATCAGTGAAGCAGCGAGACTGGAGTTGGGGTTAATTTGATGTCAGAATGGATTCAAGCTATCAAGGCAGATCAGTTAAAGCCTGGCGATCATGTCGTTGTCGATGTCGATGATGTATCAGTAGTGGTGTTCAATCTCGATGGTGAATTTTATGCGCTCGAAAATATTTGTACACACGATGGGAGTGAACTTAGTGGAGGTTGGGTGATTGAAGATCAGATTGAATGTCCCTTCCATGGTGCGCGCTTTTGCATTCGTACGGGTGAGGTCAAGGCCCCTCCTGCTTATGAACCGGTCGATAAGTTGTCGGTCAGGGTACGAGATGATATAGTAGAAGTCCGGGATCAACGGTGGGACTAAATTATCTGAGTCATGTTATTGATTCGGATTCCTTACACATATACCAATGAAAGCGCTAGAAGGAATCAAGATTCTAGATTTCACCCATGTGCAATCAGGTCCGACTTGCACCCAAATGCTAGCTTGGTTTGGTGCTGACGTAATCAAAGTCGAACGACCGGGAGTTGGTGATGCAACTCGCAAGCAGTTGGTTGATATTGAAGAAGCGGATTCACTCTACTTCACGATGCTGAATCATAACAAGCGTTCCCTAACTCTCAATACCAAGAATGAAACAGGTAAGGAGGTTCTGGAGCGATTGGTCAAAGCTTGCGACGTGTTGGTTGAGAATTTTGCTCCTGGTGCTCTGGACCGCATGGGGTTCTCATGGCAGAAGGTCCAGGAACTCAATCCACGTATGATTATGGCTTCGGTCAAGGGTTTTGGCCCGGGTCCATATGAGGATTGTAAAGTGTATGAGAACGTCGCGCAATGTGCAGGTGGTGCCGCATCGACTACGGGATTTCGAGACGGGCCACCGTTGGTTACAGGTGCTCAGATTGGGGATTCGGGAACCGGTCTTCATCTTTGTTTGGGTATTGTTACGGCCTTGTTTCAGCGTGAGAAGACGGGGAGGGGACAACGCATACTAGCACCGATGCAGGACGGGGTTCTGAATTTATGTCGGGTCAAACTTCGCGACCAGCAGCGACTTGAACGAGGCCCTCTTCAGGAATATTCTCAGTTTGGAGAAGGAATTCCTTTTGGCGAAGCTACACCTAGGGCAGGAAACGATTCTGGTGGCGGTCAACCGGGTGGTGTTTTGAAGTGTAAGGGTTGGGAGGAGGACCCCAATGCTTATACATACTTTATTACTCAGGCTGCTGTTTGGCCTCAAATCTGTGATGTGATCGGTAAGCCGGAATGGAAGGAGCATGAAGATTTAGCCGAACCAAAGGAGAGGCTTAAAAGATTGGATACGGTTTTTGATGCGATTGAAGCATGGACTATGACCAAGACCAAGTTTGAAGTTATGGAAATTTGTAATCCGCTCAATATACCGGTTGGACCCATTCTCTCGATGAAAGAACTTGCAGAGGAACCCTCACTCAGAGCATCTGGGACAGTTGTTGAAGTAGATCATCCAAAGCGAGGCAAGTATTTGACGGTAGGTTGTCCTATCAAGATGTCGGATTCTCCGGTTGAGGTTGTGCGGTCACCATTACTTGGTGAGCACACGAACGAGATTCTAAAGCAGGTTCTTGGCTATGAAGACGGACAAATTACCGATATGCATGAAAGTGGTGTGATATAGGCAGATATTCGATCCAATTTCAGATCCTCATGGTCATCCGTGATCGCCAGCATAAATGGTGAGCAACAATTCAGAATTGTCAATCAATCGATATACGGGCAATTTACCGGAGAGTTGCTCGCTTCTTGAGAGAATAAACGGTACTCCTTCCCCTCGCCTGTCCATTATGTGCGTTCGATGACCAATGAAATCGTCTCTCTCAATGGGGCAACGCGCCAATTGGCTTGTGATTACTTCATTTCTTGCGGCTTGCCTGTAAGGGAGGTTTGCGGGAGTCATGGTATTCGCCAATGGGCCGGGTGTATATATCTACAAGCGGTCTTTAAATAATCGAAGTCTTACCTTGCTTCCAGACATTGAGTAATCCCGATGGGCGACGGCATTTGTTATTGCTTCAAAAATAACAAGCATGTCAAACTGTGGCAAGTCCTCGCGCCCACCCTGTACGCTTTTCCTAGCTGCTATCCACATGTTTTTATTTATAAAATCACATGTTTTAAGAATTTGATGGTCCAATGGACCGGTTATATCTCTTGCATCACGCTGATAGGCATTTTCTGGGCTTATTGATATTTCATTTCCATGGTATGTGACTGCCTGAATGAATGCATTGTGGAGCAATTTTTCAGGCTATCGGCAGGCCAGAAGTACCCCGGCTACTGTCGGTCGCCAAATACCCTCATGGTCTTTTATTGCCATACCAAGCTTAGAGAGAAATTGCTCATTCGAATCATTTGTGAGAGGTGTAGCAAAGCGATTCCATAGCATCTCATCCAAATCATGCAATGTTGCATTATAAACAGGACTTTCATCAAATCGTATAAGCCTTGACTGACTTCCTGTTGAAACAAAGTTCCTAAATATTCAGGAGGGATTTGCCGTTTTGATGAACCAATACGATGAAAATATCCTCCCGGACTTTGATGGATATATAGACTTCGAGGTATCTCCACTCGTAAAATTGTCTTTTCATCCCCTACACTATTAGGCAAGGTCATGCGCTCGATTATAGGGATGCCAGGTTGTTATTCAGTGAATCATCACATGCTTATCTCACTAACTTTTCTACTCCATCGAGTTGTTCGTTGGGAATACCTAAAACTTCACGGGATATGTCATCAACACCCAGTATAAGTTCTCCGCCACGAGAATTAGCGAAAGCTGCGATCTCATCAGCAAGTTCATCTTGGCTTATTTGTCTTATCTTGGTGCCAGCAAAGCGAACTTCTTTCAATTCCAGAAAATTGTCTTCCCTAAGTCTAATCTTCTCGATTAATTCACTACGTTTTAAGAACAAGTCAAACCTCACGACCCAAGCGATTCCAACATCGCGAAAATGCCTCGAGACCTCCTTCCATAATTTGACAAACTTCCTCTCGAACAGAAGTATCTTGCAATGCTCCAGATTCAACAACTCGGCATTGGCCCGATTTAAATTCAAGAGCATGTACCATTTCCGCATCACCGTTAACCACAATATTGGGGTTATGTGTGACAATGATGAGTTGCCGGCGTAACTTATTTTCACGAATCTGACGAACAATCAAATCATAAATCAATTGGTTGTCCAAATCGTCTTCTGGTTGATCAAGTACCAGAGGTTCATTACCAAATGCGAGAAGAAATGCCAGCAAGGCTGCAGAGCGTTGTCCCTGCGACCCTTGAGTAATTGAGGTCCAGCCATAACCCCCTCCATCACGACTGAACTGAATGTGAAGATCATCATCAGGGAACCAACACTTAATACTCAAGTTTCGGAGTTCAAATTGCATGATTTCAATCAGGCGGTTCCTGTATAGGAAGGTGTTCTTGATCGATGATGTGCGGTTCGAATTGCAACATTTGT
>JAPOUQ010000004.1 GCA_026708585.1 Gammaproteobacteria bacterium | reverse complement strand
TAATTTTAGCAACTTGGAATGGTATGTTGATCCTCAAGTCGATTTGCCGAGAGATGGTCGTGGTGGCCTCAGAGTGATTAGACCCGAACAAGGGGGTGCGTCCTTTATTCGGCCGGACTTTGATAATCGGTTATTGGAACGTCTAGAACCTAGCTTGAGATTTAATCAACAGGCACAAACTCGAATAACCGCTTTTGCTAGTGTACTCGGGATTTTATATAGCCAAGCCTATCGACAATGGACACGACATTTAAATTATGATCCGGGTGATCTTGCCTTACAAATTGGCAGATTGCGGGGCTGGAAGTTTAGGCTGTTATGATCCTATAAGTAATATTGTCATATTAAATGAGGATACAATCGTTCGTAACTATGGGCGATATTTGGATTGGTTAATTTCTGGGAATGATGTTTTGCTGAACAAGCAATTCAAGAGCTTTTCCTCTTATTTACCCATGAAGCTGCGCACCAATTCGGCTATCAAAATCCAGATGGTATTTCAGGACGAGAAAATGGTTGTAGCAGCCAGGAAGACTACTGCCATGCTGCTTACGGTTCCGGAAGTATAGTCAGTTATGGCCACCTAAGAGGAGGAAGTGTTCGCTACAACGTGACTGGGGAGGATATTCGGCACATACCCAATGCTACATGGAACGATGAACTATTTGATCGGTATTCGGTTTCACGAGCAGGCACACCCGCTTCCATTGACCAATGGGGTGTTTGGATCGATCATTATTTTGCTGTTTCCGGGCAAACCGCACCCGGAAGAACCTTCGGTGGCAACCTGAATATATCCGATGATCTTGTCGGAACGGGTTGGGTACGTGGAGTCGCATCGGAGAATGTTTCGCTCACGGGTTCGGCGACCTGGAGTGGAACCGATAATTTTCTAGGCGTGGATATGAGTGCAAATTATTTGGGGGCACTGCTCAGAGCCGACGCTAATCTGCACTATACCTTTGCAGCAAATCCAAACCTGAATGTGCGGATCAACAATTTTGAAGCTCATTATTCCCGCATTGGTGCTACTAGATGGCATGACCACACATTCACCGACTGGGGTGACTTCAGCTACGATTTGGAATGCACCGCGAACGGGTGTGCAAACACCCTTGCAAGAGCCGAATGGTATGCCAACGATACTGGTGATCCCTCCGGCTGGATCGGTGGTGTCGTGAACGATCAAATCAACACTTACGAGGGATCTTTTGTCGCGGAGAAAGACTAGACATAAAACCCTAACCTAGCATAGCCAGAACCAAAGCAAGGTTTCCTAATCCGAAAATAGAGTGCTTGAAATAGGGCACAAAGCCATATGCACTGTGGGTTTCAGTCCTAAACTGATCAAACCCATTGGGGGATTCGATAAAGTCCCTCAAATATCACGCTATACAAGGTATCGAGGATATTTCTGGTTTTCTATTTCAGGATTAGGGGGAATTCTGAATGATTGAAACACGTCATTTGCCTGTATAATCTCTGTTTTGTTTCTGAATTTTATAGAAAAGTGGCTAGAATTACTGTTAATGATTGTCTTGAAAAAGTCGATAATCGCTTCCAACTTGTCATGATCGCTGCCAAGCGAACCCGGGAGTTGATACTAGGTGCAGAACCCTTGGTTAATCCCGAAGATGACAAACCCACCGTAATCGCATTACGGGAAATTGCCGAAGGTCTGGTTGATGCATCTATTCTCGAGAAGAGTAACACTATGCTGGATGATTTTGATCTCAGTGAAGATCTGTTAGACGATGCGGGGCTTGAGAGTATGGATGACACCGACGTAGAAGGCGCAATCCGACAAGCGATTCTCGAGGGCTCAGATGGCGACCAAACTCGCACTAGCGCGACGGCTAAAGAAGAATCTTAGTGAGTTACTGGAATCTTCAACTTCCAGTGTACCTAGATCCGACTACGAAACACTGTTCGCAGACCTGAACGGAACGCTTGAAGAATATCTGGATCCGCAATCGATCTCCGATATTTTCAAAGCAACCATTTTTGGTGCTAACGCTCACAAGGGCCAGAAACGCAAGAGCGGAGAAGATTTCATCTATCATCCCATGGCAGTCGCCAAGATACTGGGCGAAATGCGCATGGATAGTCGTACCATCATCGCAGCCATATTGCATGATGTTATTGAAGATACCGATACCTCCCTCAAACGACTAGAAAAGAAATTTGGACGGGAAATTGCTCATCTCGTCAATGGAGTTAGCAAAGTCAACCATCTTGAGGAGCAAACTTCTCGCAAGCATGCCGAGGCGGTGTCGTTTGGCAAAATGTTCGTAGCTACTGCTGATGATATTCGAGTGATCATCATCAAACTTGCCGACCGACTGCACAATATGACCACACTGGATTCGCTGGACCGCGATCGACAAAATCGGATTGCTCGTCAAACCCTTGAAATTTATGCGCCTGTCGCCTATCGACTCGGAATGTATGATCTCGCTCTCAAGCTTGAGGATCTAGGATTTCAACGACTGTATCCCTGGCGACACAAAACCTTGGGTCGGGCAGTACAGACCACCTCTAGTGCGCGCAAAAAAATGGTTCGCCGGGCCAGTAAGCAAATTGCCGATGCTCTGGCCAATGATGATATTGAAGTTAGCATTGTCAGCAAATCTCTCTACTATATCTATCGCACCATGGAAAAAAGTGGCATCACTCTCCATGACATTAAGGACATATATTCGATACGCATCATCACACGTACCCGCAAGCAATGCTACGAATCCATTGGTGTAGCACATGAGGTATTTCGTCCTTTGCCGGGAAATTTCAAAGATTTCATTGCAATCCCGAAAACCAATGGTTATCAGTCCCTGCATACCATGATTGTTGGTCCAAATGGTCAGGCAATCGAGATTCAGGTTCAGACTCGGGCCATGCATATCATCGCAAAATCCGGTGTGGCCTCACTTAATATGCCCGATGAAATTCTCAATGAGGAAGGCTTACCCACAAAACATCTAGCCCATGAATGGGTAAGTAGCATAGTTGAGTCACATGAACTATCAAGTACCTCAGGCGAGTTTATGGAGCATCTGAAAACTGCCTTATTTCCAGATGAGGTTTATGTATTCACCCCAAAAGGTGATATCAAGCGCTTGCCAGTTGATGCTACCGCACTGGATTTTGCCTATTCGGTCCACACAGATATCGGTAACGAAAGTATTGGTGCTATTGTCAATGACCAGCCTGTGCCCCTGCATGAGGTTCTGAATAACGGAGACCGAATCGAAATTAAGACCCGCAAACCAGCAAATCCAAATATCTCGTGGTTAGATTTCGTAACCACTTCTCGAGCCAAAACCGCAATCCGTCATCATTTCAATATCCAGAGAAAGCAACAAGCTCTGCAATTTGGCAAGAAATTACTGTTTACGGCCCTGCATAACGTAGGGTACACGCGGCGTATCTCAGAGACAGAAAAAAATCGTTTACTCAAAGAGCTTAAGATCGATACCTGGAATCAGTTGCTCTCTGATATCGGATCGGGATCACGACTCCCACTACTGGTCGCCCGTCAATTAGCCGACCTTTCCTCGGAGAATATCGAAGCGCTCGATTCTGCGACTACAACGAACTTGACGATTGAGGGCACGGAAAATCTGGTTGTTACCCACTCCAAGTGTTGCTATCCTGTTCCGGGCGACAAAATCTATGGCATATATTATCCGGGTAAAGGGTTGGTGGTCCACCGTAATCAGTGTTCGAATACGAATGTAAGAACGCAACCACTTGAAAATTGTGTTCACCTGAACTGGTCAAAGGATATCATCGGATGCTATGAAGCCAGTCTGATTGCCGAAATTGCTGACGAGCCCGGAATGCTTTGGAAAGTAGCCGGAATCATTGCCAATCACGACTCCAATATCAACGGTATCACCATGAATGCCGAACCTTTCGGTACAGCGCGCCTGTCGATTTTGCTCTTGGTTCGAAACAACCAACACCTCGCAAAGATTATTCGAGATCTGGAGTCTACATCGACAGTATATAAAGTATACCGGCCATGAATAGGGTCTTATTTGTTTGTCTAGGAAATATCTGTCGCTCTCCGAGTGCAGAAGGCATATTTCGAAAAATTGTCCAGGCGAAAGGGTTTGAAGATGCATTTGAAATCGATTCTGCCGGAACGGGCGATTGGCACATCGGCCATACTCCTGATCAACGAGCGCAACAGGCGGCTAGTCGTCGTGATGTCGACTTGTCTGCCTTGAGGGCACGGCAGTTGAGTATTGAGGATATCATCTACCATGACTTAATCTTGGTTATGGATAGACGGAACCGGGCAGATGTATTCTCACTGGCACAACCCGAACATGAGCATAAAATTCGCTACTTGCTGGAATACAGCGAGCAATATGATGGACTCGAAATACCTGACCCATATTATGGAGGTACGCATGGATTTGATTTGGTACTGGACATGATCGAAGATTCCTGCAAACGATTACTTAATTCCATCATCGAGTGATGACCTTCAAATCAAATATTGAGATCAATCTCTCAGACCAAACCTTGACACTCTATTGTGCTGAGGGAACGACTCGACAAACCTATCCGGTCTCGACAGCAAAGAAAGGTCCCGGACAAATCATGAACAGTAATTGCACTCCGCTAGGTAAGCACATCATTCGCGCTAAGGTTGGTGATGGACAACCGACCAATACCGTGTTCCGAGGGCGTCGACCAACAGGGGAAATTTATCGATTTGATATGCGAGAGGTTGAACCGGAAAGAGACTGGATACTAACACGTATTCTCTGGCTCAGTGGTCTTGAGATTGGCTATAACCGATTGGGCAATGTCGACACCATGCGACGCTATATCTACATCCATGGCAGTCCCGATGAAATTGAACTTGGACAACCCGGCTCGCATGGTTGTATTCGTATGAGTAATACAGATGTGATTCATCTATTTGACTCTATTCCTGTAGGCACGCCGGTACTGATTTATGTCTAACTTGCCACTTGGTCCATTGATTATTGATTTCTCTGGCGAAACACTGGGTTCAGAGGAAAGGACATTACTCCAAACAGCCGCTATTGGTGGAGTTATCCTTTTTTCCGATAATTACCGATCACGACAGCAGTTAACAGAATTGACTGGTGAAATTCGGAGTTTGCGTACCCCACCCCTTCTGATTTGTGTTGATCAGGAAGGTGGTCGAGTACAACGCTTTCGGGATGGTTTTTTCCGCCTGCCAGCTGCAAAGGAGATCGGGCAAGCATATGAGCAAGATATGCAGATCGGTCTACAACTCGCCCGAAAAATGGGCATTATTATGGCTGGAGAATTGGTTCTAGCGGGGGTGGATATTAGCTTTGCTCCTGTTCTGGATTGTGCACACCCAAAGAGTCAGGTTATCGGCGACCGAAGCTTTAGCGCTGACCCAAATATGATTGCCTCATTAGCCGGAGAATTTGTTAGAGGTATGTGCCAAGCGGGTATGGCAGCTACCGGCAAACACTATCCCGGTCATGGCGGTGTGAAGGAGGATTCACATGAGCTACAGCCCGTGGATAGTCGCGATTTATCCGCACTATTCGACAAGGATCTTTTACCGTTTCGAAAATTAGCTAAACAATTGTCTGGAATAATGACGGCACATGTCCAATATCCCAAGATCGACACAACGATTCCCTGTTTTTCGCCTTATTGGCTCGTTACGGTATTACGCCAACGTCTGGGATTTACTGGTATTATCTTCAGTGATGATTTAACAATGGGCGGTGCAGAGCAAGGCGGGAAGCCCATTGAGCGTGCTCTTTCAGCATTAGAAGCTGGATGCGACATGATTCTTGTATGCAAGGACCGAGAAGCAGTGCTTGAAATTGCTGAACAACTTGGAGACAACCATAACCCAAACCCCAGCAAAATCAATCGCCTTTATTCGAAGCAGAAATTATCGGAACTCGATCTGACCATAACCCGATCTTCTCTCGGGTAAGTGAGTGGCTAACTACCAAATATTAAATCACAGTGTACAAACACTGAGCTTATGACAATATCGACATAACTAACCAAAGGGAACCTTACGAATCTTTGAATTGAGTTGGATAGGATAGTGACCAACCCATATCACAGTCTAGTTTTATTGGCTTGCTAACCGAGTGCTACTTTATTGAAAAACAAGTCTTCAGATATCCATGTTAGCGGAGTGAACTATTCCACCCACTGTCAATTTCTCGTTGTAACCAAGTAAATAACAGGACATCCCAGAGAAGTGGAAACTCTCCATTTACTTTTTTTTAGGGATTCCTTATTGATTCTTATTACCTTACTCAATGACCTAGATGCTTTACGCCTTCACCGATGACCACTAAAAATGCAATTATCATGTAACCAATAGACAAGTTTTTGATATACTTCTATATTGTTAACGAACAATCATAAGTATCTATTTTTTAATTGATATGAACTAGAACTGATCGATCGGATATGGCAAAAAATTCTACAATAAAGAAGAATTCACCGTCTGCACCGGTACTCATAACAGGTGCAGGGGGACATCTCGGTGCTAACCTTGTCCACCGACTTCTAGATGATGGTGTCAAAGTCAGAGTGTTGGTGCGCGCGGAGAGTAAAAATGAGGCTATTCAGGGTCTGAATGTTGAGCGCTTTTACGGCGACCTCCGTCAAAAAGAAAGTCTAAGACCGGCTCTTGAAGGATGTCAGGGGGTCTATCATGTTGCTGCTAGAATTGCTACGATTAATGGCAATAAACAGTTCCGGCGAGAACTGTATGAATGCAATGTTGTAGGCACTCGCAACCTGCTTGAGGTCGCCCGTGAATGTGAGGCGGGTCGGGTAGTCGTAACCGGATCATTTAGTGCTGTAGGATACGACTTGGATAATCCTTCCTTGCCGAGTGATGAAACGATGCAGTTTTATCCTCTGGAACGCACAATGCCCTACGAGCGAACCAAGGCATTTGTGGAACATGAGTGCTGGCAAGCAGTGGCGAAAAATCAGGATGTGGTCGTTGCTACTTGTTGTGCATTAATGGGAGGTTGGGATTATCATCCATCCAGACTGGGTCGAACGCTTGTTGATTACGCAAACGGAAAACTTCGGGCATATGTCGATGGAGGCTTTGAATTCGTAGCTGCAAGGGACATTGTAGAGGGACATATCCTGTGCATGCACAAAGGTCGTCCAGGAGAAAAATACATCTTCAGCACTGAATTCAAGACGATCTCAGAAATTTTGGATATTTTTGAAGAAGTGACTGGCATACCTCGCCCGGCTAAACGTGTACCCGCAAAATTGATGGAAATGTTTGCTGAGGTAGCCAGTTTTTATTTGAGCCATTTTCACCCATCCTTTCCACAGCGATTTACCCCAGGAGCCATTCGTCTTCTTCAATTATGTCGGCATGCAAACACTCAGAAAGCTCAAGATGAACTTGGATTCGAGCCATCCACAATTCGTCAAGCTGTTAAAGATGCATATGAATTTCACTATAATCAGCGTAAGGTGATTACCAATCCGGATGCAAAACCTCCGGAAGAAGTGGCTTCAGTCGCCGAATAATAATCTTGTCGTTTTATATATACGAAAATATCGAGGTAAGTTAGAATGAATTTACAAGCTACTACCGAAGCACCACCTGGATTTTACGATTCAAACAACCTACGCCAGAAAGTGCGTGCTACGGGCTTGGACCCAAATTACTGGTATGCCGTCGAAGTAGCCCAGAATATAAAGCCGGGCTCGGTCACTGAGGTTATTTTCTGGAAACAATCCATCGCCCTGTATCGAACCAAACAGGGGGATTTTCATGCGCTTGAGAATCGCTGCGCACATCGCCAGATCAAACTCTCACTAGGTGATGTTGATGGCTGTACTCTGGTTTGCCCCTATCATGGCTGGTCCTATGATAACTGTGGACGCCGTGCTGATAATCGCAAGGAAGGAGACAATCCCGAAACAATACGACCATCAATCACTAGTTATCCCGTAAAAGTACGATACGGGCTAGTCTGGTTATTCCCCGGTGATCCGGAACGGGCTACAGAACAGGAAATTCCTGATATCCCTGAACTTGAAGGGAAAGATCGTTGGTCTTGTGTTCCACTCAATTTCACCTGGTCTGCACACCACTCAATGGTAATTGATAATGTAAGCGATTTTACCCACGCACACCTGCACCGAAAATACCGACCTTTTGAAGGCGCAACGCTGACAAAGTTCGAGACGATCGGGGACGATGTCCACCTTTCCTACGACACCCAAGTTGGACGTGGTCGTATTTCAGGATTATTTGTCGACCACAAAAAACTGAACACCAATCAGATGGACCTGTGTTACAAATATCCGTATCAATGGTCAAATACGGATGATGCGATCAAACATTGGTTGTTTGTCTTACCGATAAACGAGCGGACTACTCGGGTATTCTTTTTCTTTTATTTTAAAACGCTAAAAGTTCCCTATCTTCCTGTACGTATCCCTCGCGTCATAATGGATTTGATTATGCGAATTTCTAGCCGCTGGCTAATTGCACCGCTACTAGATCAGGATCGGTATGCGATTGAGGCTGAACAGGAAGGATATGAGAAGTTCTGGGATGCGCATCCAGTTGAATTTAACCCAGTGGTCAAGGCATTTCAGGAAGTAACCGTTCGCAAGTGGCAGGAGTTTCTGGAATCCAAAAAAATTGAAGGGCAATCGCCGAGCCATTCAACTAGTTAACATTCCGTGATTGAACTCACACTTACAGGAACGTCGCTACTGGTAGCTAGTACGTTGTTAATCGGTTTCTGCGGACTGTTGTTCGTGGGTTCGATCATCGCACCGGGACCCAAAATCGAAACCACACGTTCCGATGGCACAACTTTCGTCTATAAACTAAATGGGCTCAGCCTGTTTTTGTTTACGACTGCGGTAATGATACTAGCCCACTATTTCGGCTGGTTTTCACTCTCCATATTAATAACATACTTTCTGGAACTCTTTATCGTAACCAATATATTCGCCTTTGCAGTGTCTTTGTGGCTGTACCTAGAAGGAAAAAATTCACAAACCGAACCGTCAAGTTTCTTGAAAGGCTATTATTATGGCGTCACACTAAATCCAACCCTATGTGGTGTTGATCTAAAAATTTATAGTTATCGACCTTCACTCATTGGTCTAGCTTTGTTTAATGCCTCATTTGCAGCGGTGCAATATGAGACCTATGGATCCCTGACTTTAGCGATGATCATTTATCAGGGCTTTACTTTTCTGTACATACTGAATTATTTCCACTTCGAAAACGGAATGATCTTTACATGGGATATAGTTAGCGAAAAGTTTGGTTGGATACTGGTCTGGGGTGATTTTGTTCTGGTTCCGTTCTTTTACTGTATTTGCGGTTGGTATCTTGTGCATACCCCTGATTTGCTCTCGCCATTAGCGGCTACATTGCTAATTATGCTTTATATTTTTGGATTCTGGATGTTTCGTGGAACCAATAACCAGAAGCACCGTTTCAAATCCAACCCAAACATCAAGATTTGGGGACAACCTGCTGAATCACTCGATGGTCGTCTATTGGTCTCTGGATTTTGGAGTTGGGGCAGACATATGAATTATACTGGAGAAATTCTGGTGTATTTCTCATTCTTTCTGACTACCTGTTTTGTATCGTGGGTACCACTGTTATTACCGTTATGGCTCACCGGCTTGTTGATTCATCGTTCCTTTCGTGATGAAATGCGCTGCAATGCCAAGTATGGTGAATTATGGCAACGTTATAAGCAACGTGTCCGCTATACCATGTTTCCACCAATCTACTAGAAGAATCTGTCATGTCACAAACCGCTGAAAGCGTGAATGGTTCTGGTCCGTTGATGCGGATGCCAACAATGAGTGGGGGTTGGCCGTTGCTGGGTCATCTGCCCGGCTTTCTGAAAGACCCTGTTTCGTTATTAACCCGTGGATGGAGTGCTGAGGGCGATCTATTCCGCTTCAAGATTGGTTTCAGTAACTTTGCTCTGTTCACGGGACTTGAAGCACATGATTTCTATTTTCGAGCCGGTCAGGATGAATTGAGTGCGAAAGCCTGTTATCAGTTCACGGTGCCTATTTTTGGTAAGGGGGTAGCCTATGATGTTGCACCTGAGCTGATGGCTGAACAATTGGGCTTTCTATTTCCTGCACTGCGTGATAATGCAATGCGCAGATATGCCAAGATTATGTATCATGAGGTCTGCATGTATGCTGATTCGCTTGGCAAAGAAGGTCAACTCGACCTACCCGCAGCTTTGAATGAACTCACGGTCAGAAACGCAAGTCATAGCCTGATTTGCAAGGAAGTTAGGCATGAAGCAAGCAGTGAATTTGCTGCGGCCTATCATGAATTACAAAACGGGATCAACACACTCGGGTTCTTCTTTCCGAATTTGCCCACGGCCGCACATCGATCCCGAGACCGGGCACGACAAAAAATTCACCAGATTTTCAGCAAAATCATGGAAAAACGACGACGTGAAGGTTCGGATGAACAAGACTTCATGCAAACCCTCATGGAAGCCCGATATAAAGATGGTAGGGCGCTAACAGATGATGAGATATCCGGCATTTTGGTTACCGTTTTATTTGCAGGACAGCATACTAGCGCAGTCTTGGGTACTTGGACAATGCTGGAGCTGATGCGAGATACTGCCTATCTGGCTCGTGTCCGGGAAGAAAACGAGAAACTGTATTCAGATACTGGTTTTATGGAACTGACCACTCTCAAGCAACAGAGCATCCTCGAATACGCAATTCGTGAAGGTGAACGATTACATCCTCCACTCATCCTGTTAATCCGTAAGGTCTTGAAACCTTTAGTATATAACGGTTACGAAATACCTGTTGGTACTCTTGCGATGGTCTCGCCTGCGGTTTCGCACCGGTTAGAGCATATTTTTTCTGATCCAGAACGATTCAATCCTGATCGATATGCACCCCCAGCAAGAGAAGATAAACAACACCACTACACGCTGATCGGTTTTGGTGGAGGTAAACACCGGTGTATGGGCAAGGCCTTTGCGATTCTTCAACTGAAGATCGTTCTAGGGGTATTGTTTGATCGCTTCGACTTCAGCATTAATTCGTGCTTCCCGCTTCCCAACTATCGTAGCTGGGTTACTGGACCAACAGAACCCTGCCTAGTCAATTACAAACGACGCTTGGAACCCAGCATTCTCAAAACAGAGGTGGCATGACTTCTAAATACGATGTTGCGATAGTAGGGGGCGGACCCGTTGGTAGTGTCTGCGCCCTAGCTCATGCCCGCAAGGGTTCTCACGTCGTAATGCTTGAGGCAAATCCAAAATCCGCTTATCGATTGGCAGGAGAGTGGTTGCATCCACCTGCTGTCCGGATTCTAGAGGAATTAGGTGTTCAACTAGACATCGAGTGTGAACAGCCGATTGGCAAGGGTTTTGCAATTTTTCCAGAAGATGGAACCGAAGCAATTCGCTTCCCCTATTCCAAAAATGCCCGAGGTTTCTCCTGTGAGCATTCGACACTTGTTGCTTCGATCCACAAAACGGTCATCAATCAGCCAAATATTGATTTTCTACTCGATGCTCGGGCTGTAGCCGTTGAAGATGGACTCATTGAGTACACTTACCAAGGAGCAAAAGAAACTATCCATGCACCTCGAATTATTGGTGCCGATGGTCAGGCTTCAATTGTTCGTCAGTCACTAGGCTTATCGGTCAATCCAAAAATCATCTCCCAAACTGTTGGGATCATATTGAATGATGTCGAATTGCCACTTGAGGGTTATGGGCATGTGTTTCTAGGCGGACCTGGACCGATTTTGATTTATCGCTTGTCTGAAGGGCAGGTCAGACTTATTTCGGATATTCCTCAAGATCGCACTTCTCCGAGGGATCGAATTTCCTTTTTACTGGATTCATATACCGAGATTTTGCCCGATACAATCAAGCCTTCTTTCATGGAAGCATTGCGCATGAAGAAATTTCAGATTGCCATAAACAAGGTCAGGCCGCATGTTACATATGGAAATTCCAAGCGGATTCTGATTGGCGATGCTGCTGGACACTATCACCCAATGACTGCCATGGGTATGACTTTCGGATTTGCAGACGCTTTTGCGCTCGCTGAGCACGAAGATTTCAAGATCTTTACGCGCAAACGTTTTCGAGACACGCATACTCCATCATTCTTAGCTATGGGTTTATATGAGGTATTTGCGGATTATCATTCGGAGGCAGTTGCCATCCGACATGCAATCTATAGCAGAGCACGTGCAAGTTCGGGATTCCGAAATCGAACTATTCGATTATTAGCCTGTGACGACACATCGGCGATTCGCATGAACATTGCTTTTTTCAGCACGGTGGTTCAGGCGGTCTACAAACAGATTCCTTTCTCTCTGAATAAACTTGCTTGGCAAAAATCCTATAAAACGTTAGAGTCCTTGTGCAGACGGTTGTGGTGGCTCCTTTTGGCCATCAAACAGTTGTATAAAGTCAAATATCGGGGGGAGGACATGGACGACCGGGCGTGGAACATGCTCTCCGGGGTGTTCAAGTTTTCGGTACCATTCCAGAAATCAAAGAATAAACAGACCAAACTAAGGGATAAACCATCATCCGATGCGAGTCCAGCATTGCAATCAGCGATCGCCCAATTAGCGAATTTACAACGCAAAGACGGCTCGTGGGAAGGGGAGATGGTTTGGTGTCCGATGCTAACTGCGCAATATGCACTGTTACATTACATTATTGGCAAACCATTGAGTGCGAAACGACGCAAGAATATTTTGCGTTCCTTTGTAAAGACCCGTTTCGATAATGGGACCTGGGGCATGCATGATCACTCTGATCCTCATCTGTTTGTGACCACACTGGTTTATATTGCTAGCCGATTGCTAGGTATTGAACGTGATGATCCTATGTTGAAGCCCGCCCAAGAATTCATCGAGTCTGAAGGTGTTGTTAACGTCCCGAGTTGGGGTAAATTCTGGTTGGCAGTACTCAATCTCTATGAATGGCAAGGCGTCAATGCCGTATTGCCTGAACTCTGGGTTTTGCCGCGCTGGTTACCAATTCACCCATCCAAATGGTATTGTCATACTCGACTCATCTACATGGCAATGTCAGTCATTTATGGACATCGCTTCCAGACATCCTTAAGTCCGGAGATCGAGTCGCTCCGTGAAGAGCTATACCCAAATGGGTTTGATCAGGTTGATTTTTCAAAAACCAGAAACCTATTACGGGAAGGAGATTTATTCGCCCGTCCACATTTTCTGTTGCGAGTAGCAAATAGTCTGACGAGATTTTATGAAGAACGGCATCACAAAACGACTCGAAAGCGATCGATGAATGAGATGAGTGAGAAAATCAAGTGGGAATTACAGACTACCGATCACACTAGTATTTCTCCGGTCAGTGGTACGCTAAATATTCTTGCATTATGGTTACAGGACAATGAAAACCCGGATGCGAAACGTGGCCTCGATCAACTGGAAGGTTGGGTTTGGGAAGACAAGACAGATGGAGCTAGAGTAACCGGTGCCAGAAGCGGATCTTGGGATACTGGATTTGCACTTCAGGCACTACAACCGGTTTCTAGTTTCGATGGCACCACAAGAATCATGAAGTCTGGCGCTCGGTTTTTGACTGAGAATCAGATCAGAACCAGTTTTGAGGGTTATTCCGAGTCTTATCGCAATGATCCGAGAGGTGGATGGTGTTTTGCTGGAGGATGGCACGGATGGCCAGTATCTGACTGTACCGCAGAAGCGGTGCTTGGTTTGATTGCTTTTCATGGCAAGGCTGCGGACAAATCTGCAATCAAGGATGCTATCGAATTCATGTTGCGTGCGCAAAATCGCGATGGCAGTTTTGGCAGTTATGAATCCATCCGTTCCAGAATTGGGCTTGAGTGGCTGAATCCGGCTGAGATGTTTGGCGAATCAATGACAGAAGGTGCATATGTTGAATGTACAGCTTCCTGTCTTGAAGCTTTCAGTGCTTGTAAGGAGAATTTTCCGGATCTGGTCAATACCCAAGTCATGAACGCAATCATCAAGGGCGATGCTTGGTTACGAAAGACTCAGCGAGCCGATGGTTCTTGGCGAGGTGTTTGGGGAATTCAGTATATCTATGGTACCTTGTTCGGTATTCGGGGTCTAATGGCTACTGGAGCAAAACCAAGTGATCCTGCACTAAGATTGGCCTGTCGATGGCTTTTGGATCGCCAACACGATGATGGCGGATGGGGTGAGCACCATAGTGGTTGTATGAGCGGCGAGTATGTTGACCATAAAGAGAGTCAAGTCATTCAAAGTGCCTGGGCTTTGATCGCTCTGCAGGTTGCAAGAGATGCTAGCTGGAACGCTATTTCCAGAGGAGCACAATATCTACTTGATATGCAAAATGAAGATGGCTCTTGGCCAAAGCAGGATATGGCAGGTGTGTTTTTTAGAACAGCGTTGCTGGATTATGTTTTATATCGACAGTATTTTCCGATTCATGCACTGGGGCTGTATGAAAAAAATCGCCATATTAGAATGAATCTGGCTACTTCTGTAATATCCATGCAGGAATCAGCAGATATCAATACCAGAGACGAAACATTGATATCTCCGGTCAATCAACCCAATTCTTCAACGGACCAAGACCGTGCTCTTGCATCTACTGCAAAATAGTTCAAGAATTTGGATGATGACCCTACCCATACCATGGTTTGAAGGTGCCGTTGAAAATAACAATCACCTGCCTTTTGTGACTTGTTCGGAAATCCGGTCGAAAAAATAGCCAATCTGCTTTTTTGCAAAAGGTTTGATCACTAATGCTCCAATTTTTGCTAGTGGCCCATATACCACTATTTCAGCAGAATAATTGATACGCGCATTATCCTCATCCATGGATTCAAGTCTGACATCTGCTTTCGCTTCCGCAGTGACTTGATCATCACTTTTAACCGAGACTTGCAGTTTATATTTCTCGATAGCGTTACTGTCAATGATCTTGAGTTTTGCGGAATAATGGTTTTGGACTGGACCAATCTTAATATGAAAAAGGGCAATATACTCGCCATGGTCCAATCGATTGACCTCATAGCAACTGTTCAAGCATGCTTTCAGGATTTCGGGATCAGTGATCGCTTGCCATAAACGTTCTGCAGATAGAGGGACCGCATAACTGGAATTAATTTTCATATCTTCCAACTTGTTCAATTTGTCTCAATTTTCAGATATTTTCTATATACTAGAAAATGCAACAGTTTAAGCCATTGAAAATTGGTCAGTATTTCACATATTTTTGCATTCAAGTATAATCTATTTATGTTCATTACTCTAAATATGAATAGAACTTGTGTATAACTCTCGACTCCAATCAAATACTAGTGATATCAATTTATCTGAGCAATTTCAGAATCTTGGTTGGCTTCATTTCAAATTTGACCCTGCTCTTCTCAAGTGGGTTGATCATGTACTGCCCTATGCAAGAGCCGCAGTAGCCGCTCCCGAGAATGCCGAATGGTTACGTTGTGGTGGCACTTGGTTTGTAGGAGTCAACCTACTGCCCAATAATTTACAAGGCCGAGTTGATGATTCAGATCCAATTAGCGGGGAAGCAATCTCGTTTCTCAAGAATAATCATGCATTTACTGGATTTAATCTGGACAAGGCACAGATATCCGTCTGTTATCCTGGATATCCGAAACCTTCCGAAACTGAATTCGGTTCCACGTATCGCTACCGCCGTAATCGTGATGGTGCACATATTGACGGACTGCTCGCAATTGGAGCGGACCGTCGTCGATACCTGAAAGAACCTCATGCTTATATACTCGGGATTCCAATGACCGACTTCAACGCTGATGCCGCACCCCCGGTTGTATGGGAATCTTCGCATAACATTGTTCGCGCTGTATTCCGGGAATTCTTTTCTGATATCCAAGAGGAACTATGGGCAGATGTCGATATCACCAATACCTATCATCATCTTCGCAAAGAAGTATTTGACAAATGCCAACGCATTCAACTGAAACTGAAACGAGGAGAGTCCTTCCTAGTTCATCGATTGGCATTACATGGCATTGGCCCATGGGGTGAAACTGCTAGAGCTGGTCCTGATGGTAGGATGATCTGCTATTTCAGACCAAAATTCAAAAGTCCAAGTGAATGGCTATGTGCACCATAATCTTTGGGTTGAATCGAAATTATTTCGACAGACAAGTACATGTGAATACATATTTCATCAAACTCTATCAATCGAGTTATCTATCCCACAATGGTTCACTTGTCTCATAATGCTCCCACAATATGAAAATTAGCGATTATCTGAACAATTTTCCATCTGATATCCCAATCAATATCATCGGACCACTATATCGCTCTGGCCCGCTACAAGAACCCGTTTTATTCATCGATGGAGGGACCAATTACCGCTGCAACGATTCTGGGCTATCTGTAGGCGATGGCGACTCATCGGAATTCCCTTTGGATATCCTTCTTTCGATCAATAAGGATTTTTCCGATCTTGCTTATGCTCTTTCTGCCATTCCATCTCATTTTTCCAATGTCTACCTATATGGATTTCTGGGCGAACGGCGTGACCACGAATTATTCAACCTAGGTGCAGCACACCGATTTCTCGAAAACCGTAGCCAACCCTCAACAATCCAATTCGAGCAAACTATCATCGGCTATACTGCTGGGAGATGGAATTTTCAAAGAGATGGTCTGTTTAGTATCCTGTGCCTCAAAGATACCTGGTTAACCTTACATGGTGAGTGTAACTATCCGTGTCAGGACCGTACTCAGTTCCAAGTATTGGACTCACTAGGCTTAAGCAATGTTGGTCATGGTGAAATCGATTTGCAAAACGAAGGTCCGGTTTTTGTTATCTTTGAAACTCCAACCAAATACCAACATAGAACATAACGGTCATGAATGATCTATTCGATTTTAAGCCAAAACCTACCAGATTCGCTGTTATGGGAAATCCGATCGAACATAGTCGATCACCGGAAATTCACCGTGAATTCGCCTTACAGACCAGCATTAATCTGGAATATGACCGAATCCGGGTTGACGGAGGGTTTAATCAGGCTGTCAGTCATTTCCAAGCTAGTAATGGAGCTGGATTGAATATTACAGTTCCATTCAAGGTCGATGCCTGGAAACTCTGTACTCGGACAGGCAATCAGCTAAGCACAAGAGCTGATAGTGCCAGAGCTGTCAATACCCTTCGTTTTCAAGAAAAAGACACCATATATGGAGACAATACCGATGGAATCGGATTGGTTACCGATCTTCAGCAAAATATTGGTTTTGCTATTGAAGAATCATCAATATTGTTGGTTGGTGCAGGAGGTGCGGTACGAGGCGTGCTTGGACCGCTGATTGAATGTTGCCCAAAAAGCATTGAAATAACGAATAGGACGATGAGTAAAGCCTCTGACTTGGCTGAGTTATTCGGTGAGAAAGTTAGCGCTGTAACCATAGAGGAAACTACTCGGAGGAAATACGATTTGATCATCAATGGGACTGCGGCAGGTTTACATGGGCAATTGCCTGAACTAAAGCCAACTTGCGTTCGTTCAAATACTCTAGCATATGATATGGTCTATGGCTTGCAGACTACACCTTTTATGGAATGGGCGCTAGACAACGGAGCCTATGCTGTCCATGATGGATTGGGGATGCTGGTCGAACAGGCAGCTGTCTCATTTCACTTGTGGCATGGCATTCACCCACAAACCAAACCTGTAATTGAACTGATTAGCAAAATTCATCATGTCAGGAATTCATGAAAAGCCTTTGGTAATTGCAATCTCTTCTCGGGCGCTTTTCGATCTAACGGAAAGCCATCAAGTTTATTCTTCAGAAGGAGTCGATGCCTACTGTGAATATCAAATTAAACACGAAAACGAGATCCTTGAACCTGGGGTGGCATTTCTCATGGTTCAAAAATTTCTAGCGCTCAATCAAGCGAAAAACGAACAGCGATATCCATGTGTAGAAATTGTCCTGATCTCTCGAAACAGTGCCGACACCGGCCTTAGAATTTTCAATTCTATTGAACACTATCAATTGAATATTACCCGAGCTGCCTTCACATCTGGTGGGATCCCTTACAAGTACGTATCACCATTTGGCGCCGATTTGTTTCTCTCAACTGACCCTCAAGATGTCAGCCAAGCATTGTTGAATGGACATGCTGCCGCGACCATCCTTCCATCACAGGCTAGAGATGATCCAGATGATTTACTTCGCATTGCTTTTGATGGAGATTCCGTGCTCTTTTCGGATGAATCTGACAAAATCTATCGAGAACAAGGAATTGATGGATTTGCAAAACACGAGAAAAAGAATGCCAATCATCCACTTCCCGGTGGCCCATTCAAGAGTTTTCTTGGGACGCTTCATCGTATTCAGAAAGAGCATTCTGATTCACCTATTCGAACCGCCTTGGTTACCTCACGTTCTGCACCTGCCCATGAAAGAGTAATCAAAACTTTACGTGCTTGGGATATCCGAATTGATGAGAGTTTTTTTCTAGGTGGTATGAAGAAAGGAATATTTCTAAAATGCTTTGGCGCAGATATCTTTTTTGATAATCAACAAGTGCATTGCGATACGGCTCGCCAATATGTAACAACTGGCCATGTGCCGATCGACTCTCAACCCGATTGATTATCCAAAAAATCCTTCATCAGTCTAACTCTGTTCTGAAAATAATCTATTCAATCTCCAAGAAGTTAGTCTGAAAAATCTGCATGTTCTGATTCATCATTGTGATTTAGACAAGCGCCTCAAACTTGTTTGGTGGATTGAAAAAAACAGATTAGCTATAACGGCGGTAAATAGACGATGGATAAAATATCTTGAGCAAGGTCATCTTCTTGCTTTTTTCGCATTCGTGAGGTTTGATGTTTTTTTATCTTGGTATTTACTTATTGCTGAAGAACAAAGCAAGCCAACTCAGCGCTATCAGGCATATCCTACTTTTATTGTGATAAATATGTTTGGAGAGCAACGATTAGGCTTCTTTGAGCAATCAGTGCAGCGAAAGTCCACTTAAGCAAACTGGTTTGTGCAGATGCCAGTTCTGCCTTAGCCTCCTGCCGTGCTGCTCCAATCCTCTCCTTGGTTTCTTCACGTAGTGTTTCAATACTCTCCTTGGTTCCTCGCGTAATGCTTCAATGCTAGATTCTATGGTTGAAACATCAGACTTGGCCGCAAGATTGGTGTTCAGCAAGGAGACCTGTTCATCCGCCAATATCTCAACCTGCTGCTCGGCAAACCCAGAACTAACCAAGCGTTTAACATAGCGATGTTAATCAAAAGAAATAGCTTTGTTCATGACCCAATCTCAATGATTACAACAACATTATTCTGAAGCAAGATCATAGAAGAAATCATAACAGGCTTCAAACCCCACACGCATCTCAAATTCGGCCGACACCGCACTAATAGGATTTTCTGGATTATCATATTGTTTCAGAAAAATTATAGGCAAATATAAACAGTATAGACAACAATATTTGACTATTTATGATTCATATTAATATCTTTGCATCCGAAAATTAACGTAGAATCGTCTGAATCTCAAATAGAGGGATGATTATACATTCCATTTGAACATAATATAGATTAGCGGTACTGGTCCTTGAGTATTGAATATTTGTCAAGAATCAGCCCTGTTCTTTTTAGCCTGAAATCAAAAAGTGATAATCCCTTGAACAATTGACTAACCGAACTTCTGAATCGATACATCTATAGGATCATGGTAAGGTATTCTCCCCTTGCATCAGCACACTGATGTCTTCCTTTTCTCGAACTACCTGAAATTGGTCACCATCGACCATGATCTCAGCAGGCCTTGGTCGACTGTTGTAGTTTGATCCAAGTACGGACCCATATGCGCCAACTGTCTTCACTGCAAGAAGTCCCCCGGGTCGAACCGCAAGTTCTCGGTCTTTACCAAGAAAATCTGCACTCTCACAAACTGGTCCAACTACATCGTACTTTTTTCGCTGACCCTCGCCATTTTCGATCACCTCGAAAATCTCGTGATAGGCCTGATACAGCGCAGGACGGACCAAATCGTTCATCGCTGCATCAACAATACAAAAAGCTGATTGCTCATTCTTCTTCAAGCTGTGCACCCGAGTAATCAGGATGCCTGCATTACCAGCAATAGCCCGACCGGGCTCAATCGCAATCGGAATCACCAAACCACGGCTTTGCATTTGTTCGGTAATCTGTTTCGCATAATCATCTGGAGACGGAGGTAATTCGTCTTTGTATCTCACACCTAAACCACCACCAAAATCGATCTCCTGAACCTCGATACTTTGAACTGCTAATTTCTCGACAAAATCCAGGATTTTTTCGAGCGCATCTCGGTAAGGTTCTAATTCGATGATTTGCGAGCCAATATGGCAGGCCAACCCGCGTATACGGATTCCTGAAGTCTCCCGTGCTTGCAAATAAATCTCCATCGCACGCTCTTCCGGAAAACCGAATTTATTTTTTTTCAAGCCTGTTGAAATATAAGGGTGAGTACGGGCATCGACATCTGGGTTTACTCTAACCGATATAGCAGCCTCGATTTCTAGTCTGTTGGCAATCTCAGAAATGGATTCAAGCTCTCCCTCCGATTCAATATTGAATGCAACAACACCTGATTGAATAGCCTCGGTGATTTCCCAATCCTGCTTGCAGACACCGGAGAAAATCGTTTGCGCAGGATCACCGCCGGCTCGAATAACTCGAAGCAACTCACCACCCGAGACAATATCAAAACCGGAGCCCATTCGGGCGAGTATATTGAGCACTGCAAGATTAGAATTGGCTTTAACCGCATAATGAATGCGATGTGGATAATCTCCAAAAGCACGATCAAATGCGTGCCAGTGGCGTTCGAGTGTAGCTCTCGAATACACATAACACGGAGTACCGACATCCCGAACGATATCGCTTATCGATACATCTTCAGCATGCAATAAAGAATTTCTAAAATGAAAATAATCCATAAATTTGGAACCCCATAATTACCGATTCTGCAGTGAGATTGGATCTCAAACTTCTCCACATCGTACACCACAACAGATGGCTAACTGGAGGTAGAATTTGTTTCCTCGTCTTCTTCGGGGACCGATTTTAACTCTGTCTCTGATTCAAAGACATCCACAACCGGTTCCGGAATATACAAAGGCCCCTTTTGTCCGCAACCACTTAACAAAAAAGCACAAACCGCCCCAATGAAAAGCCAACAGCAAAGGAGGGTCTTGATATTGAGAACTGAGACGAATCGATAAACGTTCAAGCGGATCGACCTTTTATTTTCCTTGCAGCTTGTTTTGCTGCTTTTCGGACTTGAGCTGGGGACGTCCCCCCAATATGATCGCGCCTCGAAAGTGAACCATCTAGCGTGATACTCTCAAACACGTCCGAATCGATTTTTTCGCTAAACTCCCTCAGTTTCTTGAGTGGTACATCATGCAAATAAGTGTTGTTACGTACCGTATAGGCAACAATACGACCAACGATTTGATAGGCGTCACGAAAAGGAATTTCTTTATCCACAAGATAATCAGCAAGGTCCGTCGCTGTCTGATGTCCAAGCGAAGCCATTTTTGCCATATTTTCCGGAAATAACTCAATGCTTGGCAACATGGACAGAAAAATGTTAAGACAGGATTTAACGGTATCCACTTGATCAAAGAGTGGCTCTTTATCTTCCTGATTATCTCGGTTGTAAGCTAAGGGTTGTGCCTTCATAATCATCAGCAAGGTAACCAGATTTCCAGTTGCACGACCCGATTTGCCGCGAATTAACTCGGCAACATCCGGGTTTTTTTTCTGTGGCATGATGCTCGATCCGGTACAAAAATTCTCACCAATGTCGATGTATTCAAGCGAGGGCATCGACCATAAAACGAGCTCTTCAGCAATCCGTGAGAGATGGATCATCAATATCGCTGAGCTGGAAGCAAATTCAATCGCGAAATCCCGATCCGATACTGCATCGAGTGAATTCACCATCACTTTTCGAAAACCCAGTTTCGATGCAGTCATCTGCCGATCAATTGGATAGCCCGAACCGGCGAGAGCTGCTGAGCCTAATGGACTTTCATTTGTACGTCCATAACAATCTCGAAGTCTACGATAATCCCGATCTATCATCTCATTCCAAGCGAGAAGATGATGACCGAATGTAACTGGCTGAGCTGGCTGCATGTGTGTCCAACCAGACATGATGGTTCCTGATTCCTCTCCTGCCCTGCGAGTCAATTCAATTTGAATGTCGGTTAGGAGCTCACATATGCAATTGATCTCCTCCATCAGATATAAACGTATATCAGTCGCAATTTGATCATTTCGAGACCGACCTGTATGCAGTTTTTTCCCCGTTTCTCCAATCTTTTCAATTAAGGCAGACTCGATGTTCATGTGTACATCTTCCTGATCTACCGACCAGAGAAACTTACCTGACTCAATCTCACCCTGAATCTCCTTGAGTGCTTTGCTGATTTTTTCCGACTCTTTTTCGTCGATAATGCCTTGTGCAGAAAGCATTTCAACATGTGCAATTGAGCCGGCAATATCATGCTTGTAAAGCCGCTTATCGAAACTAACGGACTGGGAGAATTTCTCCATCAGATCGCTGGGGCTTTCGGAAAATCGACCAGACCAGAGTTTGGCTTTCTTACTCATTATTTTAGGATTACACTTGAATCTGACCAGAAAATTGTCGCAAAAATCATCTCGCTTAGTGTACCTGTTTTCCGGTATGGATTTCGGTCAGAATACCAGAACTACTATATTTCTTCGTAAATATTCATTCAATCCTCTATTACCAAGGATCATGGGTTCATGAGTATTGTTCTCAAGTTCGATTGTAGAGGATAAAGCCAGATTTGTTTGATCGGTAAGGTGGGCTTATTTGAGGTTGAGCATTTGTCGCGTCCGCGTGTTTCACCGACGTGTATCCAGTTTGCGGCGTGATAACAAGTTCCGGAAAAGCGATGATCGACAAAGGTTTCGAGCAGTACGGGCCGGATTCGATAGCGGTTGTACCAATGATCGGGCAACTCCCGAGCGATTCTCGCGAGCAGGTGGGAGGCGAGATTTGGGCAATGGTTCCAGGGCAGGATCAAATATCGGGCATGATTGAAGAACAAGTGCAGATTGGCTTCCCACTGCTGGGGATTCCAGCCAATGTATTAACGCGGGGTGTGGTCTTCCAGGCGGCGGCACCGAACCCGAGAGCGACCACGATTTGCTCATCTGATGCTTCAGAAATTCCTCAACCAATGGTTGAAACAGGTCTGGAAAACGTTTCAAGACATCACAGACCGTACTCGGCGAGATTGGCATACCCTGATGCTTCATCTCGGTCAACAGATTGTTGGTCAAACGACCATACACATACTTCTGCAATACTATTTCGGTCCAAACCGATACCCTTGTCGACCCTAGGGAATCACCCGATCAGCTGGCGCGTCAGTCATGATCGATGGGGATTCTGCGCACTGATAACTCCGAGCATACTTGGTTCGACGAACCCAACGCACAACCAGCTTCACTACATATTCAAGTACCTCACAATCGTCCGTTCCTGAAATGGCCTCATAAGACATACCACAAGAATGACAAATCCGATCTTGTGGAACTTCCAGCACCTGTTCATAACGTGGCACTTCTAAATGATCCTCAAAACCACTGCTTCTAGCTAACAGAAGGATTGCCGAATATTTACATTTCTTCTAACCAATCCGAGACAGTTTGAGGAGTTTTTTCAGGTCCTTCAACAATAACTTGGGGGGCAAATCATTTGGTATAGCCATCATGACATTTCCAAGTGGGTCGATTAATAAAGCATATTTTATGCTGGGATCCAGTGTCTGGTAAATTGAATCTAACTGATCTTCTATCCCACTTTCTGCATCCATAATCAATATCGCATCCGGATGTTCTGACCGAAACCACTCTACCGTTTCTAAATCCTCAATCACGATTAGTCTGGTAATTCGATGTACATCTCTCCCCACAGCAAGGCGTACTTGCCGAGTATTATAGAGAAACATTTCACAGTTCATATTGCAATCTTCATCGACAATATGCACGATTGTCCATTTTCGTTTTAAATCTGCTAAGGTAAACGATGCACCTCCATGTTTTGGATTCGCAAATTCTTGAAGCGAGATCGGGGGATGAACTAGGGGGGAGTTATTGATCTGATCTGGAACTAGTTTTGCATTCAATCCGTAATACCAGAGAAATGCACCAAGCAGTGGTCCAAGAAATAGCATAATCAAGATTGCCGCTTTGGTTCTTGACAGGCCTCTGTTTGCTGAATTTAACGATTCTTTTTTGACTTTATCCATTACGTTATTTTTGTATTCGGAATTTCCAGATCCACCCAAAGATTAACAAAACCAGCGCAAGTCCCCACCATTGCACAGCATAGCCATAATGTCGAACGGGACTCATCACATAAGGTTGCCATATTTTTTCAAAAGCATAATCATTCGTTGAGTCTAGCACCACAACTGCTGGAGCAAGGGAGATTTCTAACTCATAAGAAAGACTTGGAATATCGAGATACGCTATAACTCGAGGCCATTGGTCTCTCGCCAATATGGTATCAACCAATTTCAAACCAGTTTTTGGTAAATATAACTGTCCGATAATTTGCATATCTTTGATGATCACATCATCCTCAAGATGATTAGCTTGCTCTCTAGATATCCAGCCCCTGTTCAGCAAAACAATTGCACTTTGATCTTGAAGCACAAAAGGAACAATCACTTCATATCCGACCCGCCCTTGGTATATTCGATTGTCGAGTAGCATCATTCCTTTACTATCTGGTTTACCCATCAATCTAACCTCTCTATAATTTAAATCATTCCAGTTCTTCGGTGCAGTCTGTAAATCCATCGTTCTATCCTTCGACATCTCTATTTTCTTTTCCAATTCAGCTTTATACATTCCCCTAGTCAATTGCCATGTTCCAAGTGATACTAGTATCAAAACTGCGATAATATAAATGCCTATAACGCACAACTGTATTGATCTCTTTTCGGATCTCGGATTCATATATTGATAACGATTACTCAGAGGAAACCCTGATGCTGTTCAAGATTGTTGTTATATCCTTATTAGTCTTTGTGATCATCAGCCTGTTCACTGGATTTTATTTTCTAATGCGGGATCCTTCCAGTTCTCAGCGTGTTACGAAAGCATTGTTTCTGCGCGTTGGTTTATCGCTTTTCATTATGCTGTTTCTTGCGATTGGCATCCATTTTGGCTGGGTTTTACCGCATGGCTTTGGACAATAAACCCCACAAGCAAATGAATCCTAGTTTACTCAACTGCACATTCAAATCTGCATTGAGAAAAGAACGATAAGAACCGATCTATTTCGTCAAAGGTTGTGAATATCGATATATTTGCACCGTTTACCCGATTTGGAATCTAAGACAAGGAAAGCCTCCGACACATACCTTTACCCCGAACACCTTCTTCGACCTTAATTCCCCTTAATTCTTGTCGTTTTGTTAAGCACAGTGACCACTCTGGACATTACTTAGTTTCTCAACAGAAAATTTGGTTACTCCTTACCAATTAACAACATGCAACAAACCGTTCCCATTTCGATCATGCATTCCAAGTAATGGTGAAAAATCTGACACTTGAATAAAAACTTTGACCGGTTAAAGATAAAAACCAGTTCACCAAATTTCTTGAGAGTTATTGTAATTCTCCAGTAGTGTATAGGGTACTGCGAAAACCCTTCTGCTTTCACATTCGACCTTGGCGCGCTTGGGATTCATCCGAACGATTCGGCCCACAAATTGTTCGTGTTTACAACGAAAAGACACGATATCGCCTGTTCTAAATCGACCTTTAGCATCCAAAAGGGACTTCATCGCCTTTTCAGGCTTATCCACCTCATATGCCCGAGCCTCGGGAGTTGCACCAATGCGACATGCGATATCCTTCCATTTGGGACCATGCCCTACTCCGGGACCCGCCAATGCATGTGCAACTTCATGCAGGATAGTGTCTTCTACCTGCAATGGTCTATGGTTAACCGCATGATATCTGCTAATAAAGATGGATTGATCCTTGTATACGCATTTTCCAAGAAGACGTTTCGCATGATTGAAATACAAAGACCATGATCTCAGTCCATGAAAATCCATTAATTGCCGCGCACGTATTGCTGCATCTAACAATCGTTTGGCACGTGACTCCCGCTTATGAAACAAAGATTGATCAATATGGTCAAGGAATACATAAGGCACGGTCCAAATTTGACCATTCTCCGCGAACACACTGCATGTTTTCGAATTCAGCTTATCGATAGTACCAGAAAGTATTTCACCTTCACTTTTGTCAAAGCAAACCAAATCACCAACCTCATAGAAGATTTGGATATCAGATGATTTTAGTATCTGCTCTTTTATAATTCGCTCATTTGAAAATAGCAAATCTACAATATACTTATTTGGCTTTTTCATGAAGATGCCAAATCCATTTAGGCGAATATTGTGACCAAGATGAGTTAATTTCGAATAGTGTGTTAGTAATTACTATTTCGTGGCCTATTCAGTTTAGGCCATCAATTGATACTACAGGATATATACGAAGATAAACAGTCCCAGCCAAACAACATCAACAAAGTGCCAGTACCAAGCTGCTGCTTCAAATGCAAAATGTCGCTGCCCCGAGAAATGGCCGAGCATTGCCCGGACCAGCATTACCAGCAGAATAATTGCCCCCAGAGTTACATGCAAACCGTGAAAACCTGTCAACATGAAAAAAGTCGAACCATAGATTCCGCTGGACAATTTCATGCCTTGATCGTAGGCATACACATATTCCCACCCTTGCAGTCCTACAAATATAAACCCCAGTAGAACTGTCAGAAACAACCCATAGATAAACTGTTTTCGATTGTCAATCTTGATTGCATGATGTGCCCAAGTCACCGTTAATCCAGAAGTTAACAGGATAACAGTGTTGATAAACGGCAATGGCCACCACCCCATGTGATAGTCGCTTCCACCCAAATCATCAGGTCCGTTAGTGGGCCAGATCTCGGAATATCCGGGCCATAGTAAATTATGTGTAGGCAAACCATCTCCTAAACCAAGTAGCCACGGCACCGAAAACTCACGGGCATAATAGAGTGCTCCAAAGAACGCGGCAAAAAACATCACCTCGGAGAATATAAACCAGCACATACCCATCCGGAATGACATATCTTCCCACTTTCGATAAGTGCCGGCCTCGCTCTCATTAACGACTTGACCAAACCAACCGAACAACATGATAACAAACAGGATAAAACCCACTACCATCAGGGTTGGACCCAATAGGCTTCCATTAAGGTATGAAGCAAAACCACAAAACAAAATAGTCAGTGAGATAGAGCCGACTATCGGCCACTTCGCGGCCTCTGGAACGAAGTATTTATCCTGGATAGCTTGTGACATAATGAATATTCAGATGATTCAGTTAATTCTGCTATTTACATCAAAGAAAGTGTATGAAAGCGTTAATGTATTAATGTCATCTGGCAACTCAGGGTCTACCACAAAGACCAGTGGCATTTGCCGGGATTCATGTGGCTCAAATGACTGTTGAACAAAGCAGAAACATTCAGTTTTGTTGAAATAAGTTGCAGCCTTTGCAGGGGCTACACTGGGTACAGCCTGACCAACCATATTCTGATCAAGTCGGTTGGTTGCGGTATAAGTTGTGGTATACGACTTACCTGGGGTAATTTTCATGCTCTTCACATCAGGATAAAAATCCCATTGTGCATTCTGGTTCAGGGCGCTGATAAACTCAACCCGTACTCGGCGATCTTGGTCTTCCTCAAGGGCATTTACTTCCGCCTGACTAATACTCCCAGTCTTACCATTCAAACCCGTAATATCACAAAAGATGTCGTAAATTGGTACCATAAGATAACCAAACCCAAACATGGCAACCGGAATGACCAGAAGATGAATCTGCTTAAAACGTCGCATCTTCTTTTACATCGAATTGGTAACGGCCATCAATATAAAGCCAGCATAAAATATCACGACAACCAAGACCAGAATAAACACCGTCCGTTTGATCTCCCTTTTCATGAACGATCACGAGATCACTCGAAAACCGTTATTTAACGACGGGTTGGGGTGAAAAGGTATGGTAGGGTGCAGGAGAAGCAATACTCCATTCCAGACCATGCGCACCATCCCATACCTGATTTGTCGCTTTTTCTCCACCTCGGATGCATTTGATAACGACTATCAACAATAGGATTTGTGCAAACCCAAAACCAAACGCACCAATCGTTGCAATCTGATTAAAGTCTGTAAATTGAACCGCATAATCGGGAATTCGGCGAGGCATACCGGCCAAGCCGACGAAATGCATCGGGAAAAACAGGATATTGACAAAAATGGTCGAGAGCCAGAAGTGGGCTTTACCGAGTTTTTCATCATACATATTCCCAGTCCACTTCGGTAACCAGTAATAAACGGCGGCAACAATCGCAAATATAGCGCCCGGAACAAGTACATAGTGGAAGTGAGCGACCACAAAATACGTATCATGGTACTGAAAGTCGATCGGTGTCATCGCCAGCATCAAACCCGAGAATCCACCGATTGTAAACATAATCACAAACCCAATAGCAAACAACATCGGTGTCTCAAAGGTCATGGCTCCACGCCACATGGTTGAGATCCAATTGAACACCTTGACACCTGTCGGAACGGCAATCAACATGGTGGTAAACATGAAAAATAGCTCACCAACTAAGGGCATACCCACCGTGAACATGTGATGAGCCCACACAATGAAGGATAAAAATGCGATAGAACCTGTGGCATAAACCATTGAGGTATAACCAAATAACTTTTTCCGCGAGAAAGTTGGAATAATTTCTGAAACGATTCCGAATGCTGGCAGAATTAGAATATAGACTTCAGGGTGTCCGAAGAACCAGAATATATGCTGAAACATTACTGGATCACCACCGCCGGCTGCATTAAAGAAACTGGTCCCGAAAAACTTATCAGTTAACAACATGGTAACAGCACCCGCGAGAACCGGCATCACGGCAATCAGAAGATAGGCCGTGATAAACCAGGTCCAAACGAATAGCGGCATCTTCATGTATGTCATGCCCGGTGCTCGCATATTCATGATGGTTGCCACAATGTTGATGGCACCCATGATCGAAGAAACACCCAGAATGTGAATTGAGAAAATAAGATAAGGCAATGCATCACCGGTCTGCAATACGAGAGGGGGATAGATTGTCCATCCTGAGGCGGGCCCACCGCCCTCCATGAAAAGGGTGGAGAGCATCATCGAAAAGCCAAATGGTAAAATCCAAAAGCTCCAGTTATTCATTCTTGGAAGTGCCATATCTGGTGCACCGACCATCATTGGTAGCATCCAGTTTGCCAGACCAACAAAGGCTGGCATGACTACGCCAAAGATCATAACCAATGCATGCATGGTAGTCATCTGATTGAAGAAATGTGGATCAACAATCTGCAAGCCAGGTTGGAAGAGTTCAGAACGGATAATCAGCGCCATAAAGCCACCGATAAAGAACATAATCAACGAAAACCATAGATACAGGGTACCAATATCCTTGTGGTTGGTCGTGGTTATCCAACGCATCAAGCCCGGAGGGGGGCCATGATCGTGATGGTCATCGTGGCTATGATCAACTGAGTATGCGTTCATGATTAATCCTATTTCTTCTCAATATAGTATTTGTTGGTTCTGTGATATCAAAACATGTACATCAAATTCGAAGCAGTTTGCTATTGCACTCGCATATCTTTAATTGTGGTCGGCTGAACAACATCACCAGTGTCGTTACCCCAGGCATTGCGCTCGTAGGTGACGACTGCCGCAATATCTGCATCATTCAAGGTCGTGGAGAAGGCCTGCATGGATGTACCTTCGACTCCGTTCAAAATGACATTGATATGTCCTTCAACATCATTCATCACTAAATCGGTTCCGACCAAACCAGGAAAGACACCCGGTATCCCTTGACCATTCATTTGATGACAGGCTACGCAGTAGGTTCCATAGACTCCTTCACCACGCTCCATCAACTCATCCATCGCCCATTCTCGATCTGCAGATTGGGCCTCTGCTTCAGCCGAGGCCAATTGTGCTTGAATCCAATCTTGGTATTCGGCCTCGGATGTAGCATGAACTACGATTGGCATAAAACCATGGTCACGTCCGCACAGTTCTGCACACTGTCCACGGTAGATTCCCTCCTCATCAATCTGCGTCCACATATCGTTGATAAATCCGGGAATGGCATCTTTTTTGATCGCGAATGCTGGCACCCACCATGCATGAAGGACATCACTTGCGGTCAAAACGAAACGGATTTTCTTATCCACTGGAAGTACTAGTGGGTTGTCAACTTCGAGGAGATAGTTATCGACAGATTTTGGATCAATGCCGGATTTCAAAGCAGCCGCCTGACGGCTGTCCGGATCAAGAGAGCTGATAATTCGAACCCCAGAATCCAAATATTCGTATTCCCATTTCCATTGATGGCCAGTAATTTTTACGGTGACATCGGAATCTGAGGTATCTTCCATGCGCACTAGAGTTTGGGCAGCTGGCACAGCCATGGTGACTAGAATACCAAATGGGATGACGGTCCAGATTACTTCTGCTAAAGTGCTGTGTGAGAACTTGGCCGGTTCAACGCCTTTGGATTTGCGATGCTTGATCATGCTGTAGGTCATAGCGCCAAACACCACTACACCAATCCATACACATATCCACAGCACAAACATGTGCATATCGTAGACTTCGCGACTGATGTCTGTTACACCTTGGGTCAGATTGAGTTCCCAATCTGCCCAAGTGGAGTTACTCATGACGAAAGCCAACAGTCCGATCAGTCCGAGCTTTGTATTATGCAAAGTATTCATGCGTTATTTTCGAATTCCGAAATCAATAATTGGAACATACTCTAACAAAAGACCCAATGGTACGAGTGACCAGCTGAGTGTTTTGCATCCGAGTCTGCAAAATAGCCATACACATTCAGTGTTAATCCACCGTAACAGCAAATTCTATGGGTAGGAATAATAGCCAATTCCTTTATCTGATACAAGTTAGTTAGAACGAAGATCGATTTTAATTTTCTAAAGATTTCTGGCAATCACGATTCAAGAAAAAAAGCCCGAATAAAGATCCGCGCATAGTGGTCCAAGAGCAAAAACGCGAATAAAGCACTGAGGTAAAAAATCGAATAACCAAAAGTCTTCATGGCGTAACCATCACCATCAGTGGTATAAAGTTTCACCGCGTAAAAAACAAAACCCGCTCCTAATGCGATCGCACCAGCTAGATAAATCGTGCCGCTCATCATCACCAAAAATGGCATTAGGGTCACTACCACCAACAGCACTGTATAGAGTAATACGTGCAATTTGGTAAATGCGATACCATGGGTAACTGGAAGCATCGGGACATCTGCGTTGGCATATTCATCTACGCGTTTAATGGCAAGTGCCCAGAAATGCGGCGGAGTCCAGATGAAGATAATCAGAAACAGAAGTAGTGCCTCGCTGTGTAATTCTCCGGTTACGGCTACCCAGCCTAAAACCGGTGGTGCTGCTCCTGCTGCACCCCCCAGTACGATATTTTGGGGGGTCGTGCGCTTTAAAAACATGGAATAGATAATTGCGTACCCGACCATAGAGGCCAGAGTAAGTACTGCGGTAAGAAGATTAACAAACGCAGTTAATATAGACATGGAAAGTGTCACCAAAATCAACGCAAAAACTACCGCTTGACTACCGCTAATTTGGCCACGGGGAATCGGGCGCCCGCGAGTCCGTTCCATTCTAGTGTCAATTTCCTCATCGACCCAGTGATTAAGAGCAGCTCCAGCTGAGGCAGCAAGGCCGATACCAATCAACCCCCAGAACCATGCAGCAAAGGGAATGGGGCCATTGGTCGACAATGACATACCAACTAGAGCTGTGAACAGTATTAATAGCACAACCTTCGGCTTACACAAATTCAGATATTCGCGCCATGGAAAGAGGGTTTGTATCGCTGTGGTCATGGCTTACTTTGACCTATCCTATGATTTTTAAAGTTTGTCTCCCGATCTCAGCTTGCATGGCCTTCGCAAGTGACTCTCTTTCTTCTTGATTGAGACACCGCCCTATCTCAACCCATTTGCCTTTTGATCCCAGTAACAGGCGTGGGAGATACCATCGATAGATCGGAGGGTCGAGGCGAATTTGTGTCCAATGAACTGGAAATCTCCAAGTTTTTCGGTTGTTCTTTTCGACATGTCGAATCACAACATGATCACCATCAATAATCACCTTCTCTCGATATGCGGATTTTCGGGTTATCAAATAAAGAATCAGGCCCACAGTGGCCATATCAAGCACAGCAAACGGTAAAATCATCCAATATCCAAGGGAAGCCAATCGCAATGCGATACCGAGGCAGATCACCGCTAACAACAGATATAGAATCGGTTGGTGCTGTCGATTAAGGCTACTGTTTGGCTGGATAACAAATTGAGCTGGAAGCAAGATTCTATAGTGTTCCATTCAAGGGATTATGAAATTGTACCAAAAATTACCACGCATAGAGGACAATTCGAATCCCCTGAGTCAGTATTGGTATCTTATAAACAGTCATCATATGAGGTAGATACTATGCTTTGTGAAGACCCTACTATAGTTATGTGAGGTATTGAGAAAATGTGCTCAAAAAATTTTTGTTTTTATCCATTCACCTTCAGATCCGATTCAAGGGTTAATAACAAATAACAAAGCTCAGCTCGTGTCATTGTTAAATGTCGATATGCAAATGCCTCAAGGGTGTATGTCCGTACTTAGTTCAATCGAATGGGTTATTCAGAGCTTAACTCGCGTCTACGAAAAATCTATTGACCCAAAACAACCAGCATTACCAAAACTGATCGGTCTTAATGCCCACAAGAGAGAAATTTAACTTAATCAAGAATGAGTGGTGCGAGAAGAAAATTTATGCGGCTATTGGTTTTTCTCGATCTTCCTGTGAAGACCCAGCAAGACCGACGTGTCTCCACTTTATTCAGAAAATTTCTCATTGGGAATGGCTACGACATGCTTCAATATTCGGTTTATGGACGAATTGTCAATGGATATGATGCCGAAGAAAAACACCTTAACCGTTTAAAATGTCATCTTCCTTCAAAAGGATCTGTCAGGCCATTGACAGTTACTGAAAAGCAATTTGCGGATATGAAAATCCTAGTTGGTAACCCAAGTTTTCAGGAAAAAACAGTTCAACCTGTACAATTATCACTTTTCTAACTTGAAATTTCGAAAAATAACCCCTTGCCAACCTTTGCTCAACAAGGGGTTTCACGATAGATATTGTAGTCATCTGGAGTGATAAAGGGAACTACAACAGTCTACCGGCTTTTGATTTGCTCAGTAATACCATGCCGAGCAGACAAATCCATTGAGTGAGCAGTCATCTTTGATGAAATCATCTCTCAAAGTAACCTATTATTATTAAAAATATCTTTTGTAATTTATAAACTTGACATTTATAATTGCAAATATGATGAAAAAAATCCCCAGAAATCTCTCGAGAAACGTGCTTAATGCCTTGAATCACACACCGGTGGTTTTTGTTAATGGTCCGCGCCAAGCCGGCAAAAGTACAATGGTGCAGATGATTGCAAAAAAGGATTTTCCATCTGAATATATCACCTTTGACCGTGTTACTCACATGGTGGCTGCTTCTACTTCTCCGCACAGTTTTTTGTCAGAGTATGGTCAACCTCTTATTCTGGATGAAGTGCAGATGGTCCCGGAAATTTTTCGCGCCCTGAAAATTGTGATTGATGAATTGCGCTTGGATAACACCCAATCAAAAAACGGTCATTATTTACTCACGGGTTCCGCCAACATCATGATTTTACCGAAGCTTTCCGATTCGTTAGTTGGACGAATGAGTATCAAAACGCTCTATCCATTCAGCGCTTGCGAACTTCTTGACGGTGAAGGAGATTTTGTCGAAAGATTGTTTTCCTGCGATTTTTCGATACAGAAAAAACTGCAGACGTCTGTAAATGATGCTCTGCAACTGGCAACCTTCCCAGAAATTTCCGGCAAACAGTGGAAAGAGCGCGCAGAATGGTTCGACGGATATCTGATGACCATTCTACAGCGCGATGTGCGGATGATTTCTGAATTGGAGAAAATCTCCCTGCTACCAACTTTGTTACGAACTTTGGCAACGCGTACCGGAGGATTATTAAATGATGCTGAAATTTCCCGTGATGTAGCATTAAATCAAGTAACCAGCAAAAATTATCGGTGCATTCTGCAAGCGATGTTTCTGACATTCAATATTCAGCCATGGTATCGCAATATCGGGAAAAGACTCGTAAAGTCACCCAAAGGCTATTTGACCGACACATTATTACTCTGTCATTTGCTGGATTGGAAAATGGATGATTTACGCAAACATCAGCCAAATCTATACGGACGCGTGATTGAAAATTTTGTGGCCACCGAACTCATCAAAATCCTGTCATTCAGTGAGGGCCGAGAACAACTATTGCACTTTCGCACCGGTGATGGGAAAGAGGTAGATTTTGTCCTGGAAAGACCAGATGGTTCCCTAGTGGCTATTGAAGTAAAAACTTCTGATACGATAACCCCTTCAGATTTCAAGGGGATGAAAGTTTTGCAAAGTGTTGCACCAAATGACTTCAAATGCGGTATCGTACTGTATTCAGGCAAGCATGTTGTACCTTTTGGCAATATGTTTTTCGCTGTACCAATTGACCGGCTATGGCGATAGACAACCAAGTAGTGATCAATAGAAAAATGGCAGAAGTACTAGCAATAAAAGCTGATTTTGAACGCTTTGACGAATGGGTCCAAGCCTTCAGAGAAAGTGATCTGAAACTTGTCCGTTGGGAAGATCTGAAGGAAGGCCAAGCCATAGACTACGCATTGGTGTGGCAACCGACAACAGGCATGTTTGATCCACACCCCGAAATTAAAATCATATTTTCGATTGGCGCCGGAGTCGATCATATGTTGGGAGAGAATGTCTTACCGAAAGGTGTACCAGTAGTCCGCATGGTCGAGACCAATCTGACTTTGGGAATGACCGAATACGTAACCTATCAAATCTTGCGACATCACCGGTTCATGCCGCTTTATGAACAATTTCAACGAGACAAAAACTGGAAAGAAATCATCCAGATTCCGGCCAGTCGGCGCAATGTCGGAATCATGGGGATGGGGGTTCTAGGGACAGCTTGTGCCCAAGTCTTAAAGTCTTTTGGATTTCGTCTTTTTGGCTGGAGTCGCTCTGAAAAACACATTGAGGGCATCGAACATTATCACGGCCCTGAACAACTCCATACTATGCTTTCATATTGTGACTTTCTGATTTGCTTGCTCCCAAATACGCAGGAAACCAACCACATTCTCTGTGCGAAAAATTTGATGCATCTTCCCAAACAGGCTGTACTAATCAATGTTGGACGTGGCAGTTTGCTGGTAGAGAATGATCTAATCACGCTCCTCGATAGTGACCATCTAAGCGCCGCTGTACTCGATGTGTTTCAAGAAGAGCCCTTACCTACCAATAGTCCACTCTGGAACCACCCTAGGATCACGATTACACCCCATGTTGCGAGCATGACTGTACCGGAAACCAGTGCCGAACATATTTGGACCAATATCAAGCTCTACCGTCTTGGCCATCCTTTGACCCATGTTGCGGATATGCAGAGAGGATATTGAATCTTGGATAATGCAACAATCTGTGAAAATTTGATCATTTAATGATCACTGAAATCTCTGTATACAACTTCGCATCTTGAATTTTGTCAATTTGAGTAGTATATTTTTCAAAACTCTACGGCATAGTACCGTAGCCTACTATCGAAGCGAACCGAATTGATTCGTCTTATTAAAACGGAGGCATTCATCATGAACCCACTAAAATCTATTACTGGCACGATCATTTCGGGGTTTGTTCTCGCAATCATCATTGCCCTTTTGCTGTAATTTCAGCGAAACATTCTAAAAACCAATATAAACCCTAACTCTGGAGATATCGAATCATGAATACGTGGTCGCTTGTCGTTTGGTTACATGTACTGGCTGGTATTACCTGGATCGGCTTACTGTATTACTTTAATTTTGTCCAGGTACCGGCATTGGCTCAGGCTGCAGATGACAAAGATGGTCCCGGACCAGCTGGTATTTCAAAATATGTTGCGCCTCGCGCCTTACTCTGGTTTCGGTGGGGAGCTGTTGCCACCTGGCTAACGGGTGCAGCTGCACTGGAATATATCGGTGGATTCACCACTCACTTTTTTGCTACTGCTGGGGTTACTGCAATCGGTGTCGGAGCCTGGCTTGGTACCATCATGCTGTTCAATGTATGGATGCTAATCTGGCCTAACCAGAAAAAGGTACTCGGACTAACTGAGGCTACTCCTGAAGAGGTTGCCAAAGCAAAGAATATTGCTCTTTTAGCCTCCCGAACGAATACGATGCTTTCGATTCCAATGCTAATGTGTATGGTTGCCTATGGGCACGGTTTGCCATTCTAAATCGCCTTGCCTCACATTTCGATGTCGAAATTCAGTTGCAACAAGAGGACAACAAACAGATTGACTAGATTGGAAGAAGTCCAAGGGATTTAACAAACATGTATAGTATTTTCAAAACTACAAAGATGCCTCGCCCAGATCGTGCATTGCCTGATCGGAATCAGCCCATTGAAGTAATCAACCGTCATTTTGTCAATGGAAATCCAATCAAGGCACCATTCCCATCGCACATGGAAACAGCGCAATTTGGTATGGGGTGTTTTTGGGGGGCGGAACGCAAATTTTGGACAATTAAGGGGGTTTATACAACAGCCGTTGGTTATGCCGGCGGTTATACCCGAAATCCAACCTATCAGGACGTATGTTCAGGATATAGTGGTCATACGGAAGTTGTTCTTGTAGTATTTGATCCTTCCGAGGTTGAATTTAGCCAATTATTAGAGGTGTTTTGGGAATCTCATGACCCGACTCAAGGTATGCGTCAGGGAAATGATGTGGGTACACAATATCGCTCGTCAATCTACATAGATAACAAAGATCAAATGCGATTGGCAACCGAGAGTCGTGACCGCTATGCGAAAAAGCTGTCACAAACTGGTTTTGGTGAAATTACTACCGAAATATCAACGAACAAGGAGTTCTTCTATGCTGAAGACTATCATCAACAATATCTTGCTAAAAATCCAAATGGATATTGTGGACTAAACGGTACTGGAGTGAAATGTGCCTGATTCTTGTTAGCGAAAATCTAGTTCCACATCGTTTGACCCATTACTAAACTATCGAAAATGGGCTTGTAGCGTGATAATAAAATCTGAACACAATTGGTATATTGAAGACTCTCTATACTTGTAAGGTAAAGTACTTCGTAACCATATAGCAAACGTTATTTTTGTGTGTTTTGCCATTTATTTTGAGAGCACTGAGGGCCAATTGGCATCTCCGCGCCTGATATTCCCTGGAATGTCCCGGCTCCAAGATGACCGAACACTCTTACTGTAGTTTAGGTATAGTCGATCATCGACGATTGACCATGCTTGTGGATCGGTACTTGCCGTGTAGTTGTTGGATACTGCCCAAGCACAATATCCGCCATATTGAGGAGCCCATCGCTCTGGTTCTTTGGAGAATTTGTCTCGATTATCTCTCGATGCAAACCGCCAAGTTGCTCTATTCCACTTGACAGTATAATGATCATTTCCCTTAATCGGTTTTCTTTCCAAGTGGTAGGCAACCGGATCATACCCTCGAATTGCATAATCATCCTGACCAGCTACAAACACAGGAGAGTTCTCGGCTATCGCTGGCCCAATACCGAGCAGTAACCATAGAGTAACCCAGAACGAAATTTGTTTTTTCAACATGTGATTTTTCTTGTCTATCTTTCCGAAAATGTTCATCTTGCTAAACCTCTTTCGATTTTTTATTGCCATAAGTCAGTTCGGGAGTTCCGGCTTCAAGGGCGGCATTGGAAACATTTTGACATTGGTTTGCCCATCAACATCATCAATGATTTTGTTCACTCCTTCTTTGTCGACCACGTCGATACGAACTATCGCATGTAAGGGGATATAAGTTCGCTCAACTTGACCGAATTCCTGTTTCAGGCGCTCCTCAGATGGATCGACCACTACTTTGGACTTTTCTCCGAATATGATCTTACCAACTTCGACAAAAGCGTACATGTTACTTTGTGACACATCACGGGCATATAGTTCATAGAGCTTCCCTAGATGATGGAATAGGATCCGATAAATTGTCTTTTTCGCCGGCATTACAAAAATCATGAATGTGAAGAAAAACATTATATCATTGCTTCAGTCAATCATGCTCTTCATTGGACGAAAACGTTTACCAGCTTGGTTACTGGTTGTCTTTTTTTCTGCATCTGTAACAGCAGATATGCTTCCGACTTCAATTGCACAGACTTTAATCCGGTACGACATACCGGTTACCGATGTCAGTATCGAAATCCGGAATATTGCAAGCAATCATTCTGTTCTGAGTGTAAATAGTGATAAATCACGCAATCCGGCATCTGTTATCAAACTATTTACCACTCTAGCAGCACTCGAACTACTCGGTCCGCAACATCAGTGGAAAACACGCTATTACCTGGATGGTCGACTACAAGGCGACATACTCATAGGCAATTTGGTATTACAAGGTGGTGGCGATCCATTTTTGACCGTCGACAAACTCTGGCTACATGTAATGACACTCCGATCCCTCGGAATTCGGACCATTTCAGGGAACCTGATTATTGACAACACGTTCTATAGTATTCCAAAACATGACCGCTCGGACTTTGATGGCGCATCGACTCGTTTATACAACGTAGGTCCCGATGCGACCCTGGTTAACTTCTCTGCAACCCGTCTAGTCATCCAACCACTGGATGGGAACATTTACCTTCGCAATGAACCTCCCCTAGAAGGCATGAAACTGATCAATAATCTGAAACCCAAATCTGGAAAGTGTCGCGGAAAAACCAAGGGTTGGAATTATCGAATTGATCGTAGGGACGACTCTGTTGAAGTCCGTTTTGATGGAAACTACTCTTCACGTTGCGGTTTTTATTCGATATCTCGGTCACTCTTTTCAAATAATGAATACACTTATCGACTATTTAAGCGACTCTGGATACAAAGTGGTGGTGCACTGGAGGGATCATACCGGATTGCTGCTCTACCCGATAACTCTCAATTATTGTCTACTCATTCCTCATTACCGCTGTCAGATATTATTAAATCCATCAACAAATTCAGCAATAACGTCATGGCAAGAATGCTGTTTTTAAATCTGGATGCGAAAAATGAAGATAGCCAAGCGACACTGTCGGGTGCAAGAAGCAAGATCTCGAACTGGTTATTGTCAAACAATATTAAGATGCCAAGTCTTCACATTGACAATGGCTCTGGTTTATCTCGAGCGACAAAAACTACAGCTAGCGGAATCGCTGATTTGCTTCATTTTTCGTGGCACAGTATTTATCGTCCAGAGTTCCTATCATCATTGCCACTTGCTGCGCTAGATGGAACCATGAGAAAACGCTTGAATAACAGCCCTTTAGTTGGACGAGCGCGAATCAAGACTGGCTCCCTCAAAGGAGTACGAAGTATGGCTGGATATGTTGTTGATAATAGTGGTGAGACTTATTCTGTTACCGTCCTAATTCAATCAAGTAACATCACTTTCCAAAGCGGTAATCAAGTACAGGACGCTGTTCTAAAATGGATTCATGCCAGAGAAAAATGATGGCAACTTGTTAATCAGTCAACAGTGTGAGATAGAGGCTTAGACATATTGAGTTATTTGCTATACAGATAATCAGATGCAAAATTCTGTGCTCGAATGGCCCTAACCTAGCATACCCGAGACCAAGCAGAATTCCTGAATGCTAAACCAATATATGAATATGAAATCGCTCGAAAGTTGTCTCTAATAGCCATGTGAACGACAGGTATATCATAGCAAAGGGGCTTCAAATAACCGAAATCGTATCTTTCAACTAGACACCATCCCAGATTATTGTTCTTCCGCATTTCCATCAAGAAACTGCTTGATTTCTGAGGCCACAATATCAGGATTATCAAGATGAACGTGATGTCCTCCAACTACTATTTTCTGAGTCAAATCACGAATTGCAAAAATCCTCTCATTAGTTGTAGAACGTTCTCGTATCAGCCCACTTTCCGCCATAATTAATAGTGTTCGGGCTTCAATCCCCTTGAGTATAGACACTACACTATGCTGACTCATATAAAGCGGAGAACGTTGCTTAAGACGATCGTCACTCAGCACTATTGCTCCTTCTCCTTTGCGCACTGTACCTCGATCAAGCAATACTTCGACCGCTTTTCTTGAAATATTGCCCGCATCAAGCCTGCGATTGACCAGTTGTTCCCACGATGGATAAAACCGAGGACCTGTCTTTCTTCTCTCTCCAAGAAAATCTAGAGATTCCCGTAGCTGACTTAAACTATCCTTAGAATCGTGGTGGGTTAAAGGGCCGATTCCATCAATCAAGACTAACTGATTAACCATTTTGGGGAATGCCGCAGCAAAGACAGCCGCAATACCCGCACCAAGAGAATGACCAACCAACGTACATTTTGAACATTCCAAGGAATGAAGTACCCGGTAAAGATCGCCAAGATAATCGATGTAATGATAAATAGCACCTGGTGGTCGATAAGCCGATTTGCCATGTCCGGGTAAATCGATACATAACCAATGATATTCGGGTAATGCCTCGGACAATGGCATGAAAGATGCCGCATTATCAAGCCATCCATGGATACAAACTAGTAAGCTACCTTCGGGTGACCCTGCTTCAATTCCAGCCAAGGGTCCAGTTAATCCCTCTAGTGTTATCTCATTAAACATTTTCTTTTTTATTCAATCAACTTGGAAACTTTTCCAACCACAAAATTCAAATCGTCGGCTTGACCCAAAAGTAAACAAGAACTCCTGAAGTTCAGATATCCTGACATCGACAAGTAGCCGAAATCACAAGCTATAACCGTAAAATGTTGTCTTTGATAGCATACTCTCCTGAATGCTCGAATATCATTAGGTACCTTGAACGTAGATAATAGTTAATTTTGAGTCATTTTTTTCATGGTGATAACTGAGCTTCTAGTAAGAGTTTTTCGATTGTGCTATCCAATTTGACCACAGCCTGATAGTCAAGCGAATATAGGACTCATTGGGTTCAGGCTATGCCTCGCTAGAGGTATATTGGAGAGAGGCACCGATACTACTGAACTTCCTTTCGGAAGTGGAGTTCGTTTAGCCGGCATTTTTACATACTTCGTTATATTTTATTTTTGTGAATTATGATGTAAAGAAAAAACTCAACAAAAGTAGCAGTGTTATAAAGTGTCGCAATGAATATTTGCGTAAACAATCGATATCGATTATCGTATAGTAGTTGCC
>JAPOUQ010000036.1 GCA_026708585.1 Gammaproteobacteria bacterium | reverse complement strand
AACTGATATTGGTAAGATTGTTCAGACCCGAAGAAAAACTGGTCTTGGAAAACATCGTGATGCCGGTCACGAACAAAAAGCGGATATTCTCTTGGGTATCCTTGAGGATGCTATATAAATTTCGCAGTTTATTTCTATTTACTCGGGCTTTCTCTCGATCCTCCAGTACATTCAGAACCGGACGGTCATATTCATCAACCAATACCACTACCCGTTGACCAAACGCTTGGTGAAGGCGAATCAGGACACTTCTCAGCCGCTCGGGGGCGGATCTTACTGAGGGTAACGACTGTAGATCAAATGCTAACCGGATTTCGTCTAACTGGTTGAGAATTGTATTTTGGATTTCATCAGGCATATCAATGTCTCCCCCAAAACTTAACCGAACGACAGGATATTGGACCGACCAGTCCCAATGCGGATGAATATCCAGACCGCGAAACAGAGGCTCGTTCCCTTCAAACAATTCTTTCAGGGTACTGACCAGAAGACTCTTGCCAAAACGGCGGGGGCGAGAGAGAAAGTAATATCTACCCTCATCAATCATCTGTCGAATCAGAGGCGTTTTATCCACATAGTAACAACCCTCCTCTCGGAGATCAGTAAATGATTGATAACCGATCGGCAACTTACACTGTTCTTTCTGAATTTCTGCGTTCATGATGGGACGATGTTAACATGATGGTAGCGAGCTGCCGGTTTATTATCAACATATAACGAATGATAGGGCAAACGTTTACCATTCAAGTTAGTTTTAGAAGGTGGTTTAACTCTAAATTTATTTTCTTTGTCATCTCATCCATGTCAGCCAATGTATTTTCAATATCATGCTGCTTTTGTTCCAGCGCCTTACGATGATTTTCGATTACCTCAAGCACATATCGAAGTTGCGGAACCTCATTCGGTTGAGTATCGTACAGATCCATTGTCATCTTGATTTCAGAGAGAGTAAATCCCAAACGCTTACCACGTAAAATTAACTTCAAGCGAATATAATCTTTTTCACCATAGATGCGACGATTTTTCTCGCGTCTTGGTAAAAGCAATCCCTCAGATTCATAAAATCGGATGGCTCTGGTAGTTAAATCGAAATGTTTCGCTAAATCCGATATAGTATATGTCGTAGTACTGGGCATGAAACCGTTATGGTGATTTGTTTATTCAAGTTGACGCTTACGTAAACGTAATGTATCATTTCTATGCATAAAATTCTAGATTTGTTATGGTTTAAGAGATGGGAAAATCTGAACACTCAGAGATTAAATCAGAAGTAGCAATCCAACCCTACATTCGATTTGTGACCGCGGCTAGTTTGTTTGATGGACATGATGCGGCCATCAACATTATGCGCAGAATTCTCCAGAATCAAGGTGTCGAGGTTATTCACCTTGGACATAACCGTTCTGTTGAACAGGTTGTGAATACAGCGTTACAAGAGGATGTCCATGGCATCGCAATAAGTTCCTATCAAGGAGGGCATGTCGAATATCTAAAGTACATGCTCGATATGTTGCGTGAGCGTGGGGGTGAAAAAATTCGTATTTTTGCCGGAGGTGGGGGCGTCATTGTTCCTGAAGAGAAGAAGATTCTCGAAGAGTATGGAATAACACGAATTTATACCCCGGAAGACGGTCATCAACTAGGTTTGACTGGTATGATCGAAAACACAATCGCACTCAGTTCGTTTGACCTCTGTGTGGATGCACCCAATACTCTGGATGAGGTGAGACAGGGCGATTTCCGCGTTTTGGCTCAAGCTCTCACTGCGATTGAAAATGGTGTAGTCTCATCAACTTTCATTCAGGAAACCCACATCAAGACTCATGTGCCTGTTCTTGGCATAACCGGTACTGGTGGTGCCGGTAAATCCTCTTTGACAGATGAACTGATATTGCGTCTTCGCTTGGGGTTTGCTGATGCGATGAAAATTGCATTGCTTGCAGTAGATCCGACACGTCGTCGAACAGGCGGAGCTCTGCTCGGAGATCGGATTCGCATGAATGCAATTGATCATCCGAATATTTTCATGCGTTCAATCGCAACTCGAGGCAGTAGATCAGAAATCCCGTCTCATCTGCCAGATATGATTCGGCTGTGTCAATGCGCTGGATTCGATATGGTAATCATAGAGACTCCAGGCATCGGGCAGGGTGATACAGCGATCACTGAAATGGTAAATTGCTCTTTATATGTAATGACACCTGAGTATGGAGCTGCATCTCAGTTAGAAAAAATCGACATGTTAGATTTCGCTGATGTGATAGCGATAAATAAGTTTGATCGAACTGGTGCTCAGGATGCTTTTCGAGATGTATGCAAGCAGGTTCAGCGAAATCGTGAGGCTTTCTCTTCATCTCCCCAGGATATGCCGGTATTCGGTACCATGGCTTCGCGGTTTAACGATGATGGAATGACGGCGCTTGCACAAGAGATTATTGCACAACTCAAGCCTTATGGATTGAATCATGAACTCAGCGGTTTTCCTCATGCAAATACGCGCTTTTCAACCGATCAAAATCGCATCATTCCTGAGAAGAAAATTCGCTATCTCGCAGAAATTGCCGATACGGTAAGAAGTTATCGACAAAATGCAGAGCAACAATCGAAAATAGCGCGCTTAATTCAGCAATTATCGGCTACCAAAAGAATGCTAATTAAGTCTGGACACGAAGTGCCAGAGAGTATTCAGAGCTTAATTTCCGAAAACAAGGCGAAACTCGAACCCTCCGTTCAGGTTCTGATTAAAGAATGGCCAAAAATTTGTGATGATTATACGGGTGAAGTGCATGAATTTAAGGTGCGCGGTAAAATAATCACGAATCCACTCCAGAAAACAAGCTTATCCGGTTCCCAAATTAATCGGGTAGCTCTGCCGAAATTCGAGGATCATGGCGAGATCGTACGGTGGCGAATGACTGAAAACCTTCCGGGGTACTTCCCATTTACAGCTGGTGTTTTTCCTTTCAAACGCGATGGTGAAGATCCGACCCGCATGTTTGCTGGTGAAGGTGATGCATTCAAGACCAACAAGCGCTTCAAGAATTTGAGTGAGCATTCTAAGGCCAAACGGTTATCTACAGCATTTGATTCGGTTACCTTATACGGATGTGATCCTGATAAACGCCCAGACATCTACGGTAAAGTTGGGAACTCGGGAGTATCGATTGCAACCCTTGATGACATGAAGGTACTCTATGATGGGTTTGATCTTTGCGATCCAGCAACATCCGTATCCATGACTATCAACGGTCCTGCACCGATCATTCTAGCGATGTTCCTGAATACGGCTATTGACCAAAAAATCCAACAATTCATCGATGAACAAGGCAGGCATCCGAATCAAAAGCAGGAATCCGAAATCCGTGCCCTGGCGCTTGCAGAGGTCAGAGGTACGGTCCAGGCTGACATATTAAAAGAAGATCAGGGACAAAACACCTGCATATTCTCGACTGAATTCGCACTCAAATTAATGGGGGATATTCAACAGTACTTTATCTGGAACCAGATCCGTAATTTTTATTCGGTATCGATCTCTGGTTATCATATTGCGGAAGCCGGGGCTAACCCAATTTCACAGCTTGCCTTCACCTTGGCTAACGGCTTTACTTATGTCGAGGCTTATCTGGCAAGAGGGATGGATATTGATGACTTTGCGCCGAATCTGTCGTTCTTCTTCAGTAATGGCATGTGTCCAGAATATTCAGTGATGGGACGAGTAGCACGAAGAATCTGGTCTGTAACAATGCGTGATCGTTATGGTGCGAATAAACGAGCGCAAAAACTGAAATATCATATTCAAACATCCGGCCGTTCTTTGCATGCTCAGGAAATCGATTTCAATGATATTCGAACTTCATTGCAGGCATTGATCGCAATTTATGATAACTGCAACAGCTTGCATACGAATGCGTATGACGAAGCGATTACGACTCCTACCGATGAATCAGTCCGAAGAGCACTTGCGATTCAATTGATTATTAACAGGGAGTGGGGCATGGCCATGAATGAAAACCCCAATCAGGGAAGTTTTATTTTTGAAGAATTGACGGACTTAGTAGAAGAGGCCGTGCTTTGTGAATTTGAAAGAATTTCAGAACGTGGGGGAGTTCTTGGCGCAATGGAAACCGGATATCAGCGAGGCAGGATTCAAGACGAATCGATGTATTATGAACAACGCAAGCATGATGCAAGCTGGCCAATAATCGGAGTAAACACATTCATCAATCCAAACCCTCAGTCTGTTCCAGATGCCCTTGAATTATCTCGGTCAACAGAACAGGAAAAGCTGAATCAAATTAATCGACTGAATGATTTTAAACAGCGAAATCGTGAATCTTCGCCTGTTGTCTTGCAACAGATTCGTGAGGCCGTGATCAATAACGAGAACGTGTTCAAAGCTTTGGTCGATGCTGTCAAATATTGCTCCTTGGGTCAGATTTGCGATGTACTATACGAAGTAGGAGGGCAATACCGAAGGAATACGTAGTGATTTCTCTTGCTAACTAAACATTGAAAAACTCGAACAAGACATAGGTAATGTGGTGATCAAACGAATAGGTGTTGTCGGTGCTGGAACAATGGGTAATGGAATTGCCCAGACTTTTGCACATTCAGATTTTGAGGTTTGTCTAGTGGATGTCAACCAAGCAGCTCTAGATCGGGGTCTAGCGGCTATCGGTTCCTCATTGGAACGAATGGTCAAAAAAGCAGCAATTGATAATCAGGATGCGAAGCGAACATTAGGTGCAATCAGCACATCATTATCCTTAAATGATCTCATTGGAGTTGATTTTGTGGTCGAAGCCGCACCAGAGAAACCGGAACTTAAGTTTAACCTACTTTCCAAAATTGATGAGATTTGTCGCCCCGAAGTAATCATTGCATCCAACACATCCTCTATTTCTCTGACCAAACTGGCGGCATCTACAAATCGACCTAGTCAGGTCATTGGCATGCATTTTATGAACCCAGTTCCAGTGATGGCTTTGGTCGAGATCATCAAAGCATTGCAGACTAATGATTTGACTTATGAAACTACTCGAGATTTAACACTTGAAATCGGCAAAACTCCGGTGCCGGCGAACGATAGTCCCGGATTCGTTTCGAACCGGATTCTTTGCCCCATGATAAACGAGGCGATTTTTGCACTCCATGAAGGTATTGCGGAAGCCGCCGATATTGATGAAATAATGAAGCTAGGTATGAATCATCCGATTGGACCTTTGGCTCTTGCTGACCTGATTGGACTGGATGTGCTGCTTTCAGTGATGCGTGTACTACATGAAGGATTTGGCGAATCAAAATATCGTGCCTGTCCTTTATTGGTCAAAATGGTGGACGCAAACCATCTCGGACGAAAGACTGGAAAAGGTTTCTATGAATACTCCTGATACAGGAAAGTGAGAGATGCTGCCATCTGGTACGACTCTGGAAGAAGTTAGAAATCAGTTCAGTTGGGAAATTCCTGAACAATATAATATGGCGGTTGATGTTTGTGACCGCTGGGCTATATCAGTACCCGATCAGATTGCAATCATTCATGATCGAGAAGATCAAATCGAAGAAGTTAGTTTTGCAGAACTTCGCGCACGATCCAATCGGTTGGCAAATCTTTTAGTAGAACTAGGAATCCAGCGTGGAGACCGGGTCGGCATACTTCTTCCACAAAATCCATGGACAGCGGTTGCTCATATCGCAGTATGGAAACTAGCCGGCATTTCGATACCATTATTTACCCTGTTTGGTGAAGAGGCTCTTGAATACCGATTAAAGGACTCCGGTTCTCGTGCCATAATTACGAATCATGAAGGTCTCCTCAAACTCGCTCCCATTCGGGATAAGTTGAATAATGTGAACCAGTATCTCTGTATTGATGAGACCAGTGAAAGTTCACTGGAATTACTCTCCGAATTACCAAGATGTAGTGAACAATTTGAAACAGTAAATACAAAATCAGACGATCCAGCACTCATAATCTATACATCAGGTACTACCGGAAGCCCCAAGGGAACATTGCATGCGCATCGCTCGTTAATCGGTCATTTACCCGGGGTCGAAATGAGCCATGATTTTTTACCTCAAGAAGGTGACAAACTCTGGACGCCAGCAGATTGGGCATGGATCGGTGGGCTAATGGACGTGTTAATGCCGAGTTTGTATCATGCAGTACCGATTGTTTCCTACCGAATGCCAAAATTTGATGGTGAGATTGCCTTTGAATTTATTCAAAAGCACAGTATCCGGAATGCGTTTATTCCGCCAACTGCACTTAAAATGATGAGAATGGTATGGAACAAAGACAAACATAAGATCCACATGAGAAGTATTGCAAGTGCGGGAGAGTCATTAGGAGCAGAACTTTTAGAATGGGGCCGTGAAGCTTTTGATCTCTGGATCAACGAGTTCTATGGTCAAACCGAATGCAACATGATCGTTTCATCTTGTGGTGTATTGGCGCCTCCAGAACCGGGAGTAATGGGGTTTTCAGTTCCCGGGCATGATGTTCAGGTAATCGATGAAAGCGGAATATCATTGCAACCCAATCAAGTGGGCCAAATTGCTGTACGTAATACAACCCCTGTAATGTTTCTTGAATACTGGAACAGGCCCGAAGATACTCGGGAGAAATACTTGGACGAATGGCTACTTACTGGAGATACTGGAATGTTTGTCGAAAGTGGGGCAATCCGTTTTGTAGGGCGAAATGATGACGTGATTACCTCAGCAGGCTATCGTATCGGTCCGGGTGAAATAGAAAATTGCTTACTTGGTCATCCTGCTGTAGCCATCTGTGCAGTAATTGGTAAGGCTGATCCTATGCGAACCGAAATTGTAAAAGCGTTTGTTCGCGTAAATGAAGGGTATGAAGAATCCGAATCTCTTATTCTGGAATTGCAAAAATGGGTGAAATCTCGGCTCTCACCACATGAATACCCTCGAGAAATCGCTTTTATTGAAGAATTTCCATTGACCGCAACGGGCAAGATTATTCGCCGAAAACTACGCGAGATTGCATAATGCATAATAAGCTTGAAGTCATCTGATTTACGTTATTTGATTCCCTATGAATGTTAGCGAAGCGATTCGTAATCGAAAATCTGTTCGAAAATTCTTGAAGCGTGAGGTAGATACTGAAATCATCAACGCCATTCTCGATACAGCCCGTTGGGCGGCTTCCGGGTCGAATACCCAACCTTGGAAGGTTGTGGTACTGCGTGGAGAGAGTAAGAGGGCATTGAGTAAGAAAATTGAGTCAGCATTTTGGGATGGTATGCGTAGCAAAATGGATTATCAGTATTATCCGGTCGACTGGAAAGATCCTTATAAACGACGTAGGATTGAGTGCGGCAAAGCTTTATACAAAGCACTGACGATCAAACGCGAGGATATCGAGAAAAGGAAGTCCCAATGGGCTGCGAATTATCGATCTTTTGATGCCCCAGTCATGATGCTGTTTTTCATGGATCGAATTATGGAAACCGGCTCCTATCTTGACTATGGGATTTTTTTGCAGTCAATTATGCTGTCTGCAATGGATCATGGTCTTGCCACATGTCCTCAAGCATCTCTTGGTGAATATCCTGACCTAGTTCGAAAACATGTTGGTTTTCGCGATGATCACGTTGTAGTTTGTGGACTTGCTATCGGATATGAGGATAATTCAGATACGGTCAATCACTATCGTACAGTGCGTGAAGAAGTTTTGGACTTTACGCAGTATATGGAATAGTTTAATCGAACGATTTAGTCTTTCAGACCATCCCGAATATTTGCAATCCTCAGATAATCTTGATTTTTGAATAGATCGGGATTATCTAGGTATTCAAGAATCAGCGGAGTTTGATCATGTCCCCAGAACAGATGATCATCAATTGACACAGTTGGTACACCAAAGATGCCTAATTCGACTGCCTGTTCAGTGTTTTTTCTTAGCTCTTCCTTGACTTCGGGCTTAGTTATTGCACTCTCATAGTCAATCAGTCCAAGACAAGCTGCCAACTCATTGAGGTGTTCGCTTTGATCTGGACTTTTTCCCTTGACCCAGATGAATTCGAAGATTTTCGAGACGGTTTCCGCATTAACACCCGCGGCGATTGCCATTCTCAGAACATTAATTGGTCGATAGGGGTGTACATCTGGGAATTTAAACGGTATCTGATGCTGTTTTGCATACCAGACACAGTACCGATAAGTTATCATGCGTTTGGCTGGAATTTCGGCTGGGCCCTTGTGCTGGTTGTGAAGAAACAGGGCGCCAAGTAAAACTGGGTAGTAGCGAATTTTAACATCGGAATGTTGATTGATTAAGTCCCGGTGCTGAAAATATGCAAAAGGTGAAATGAAGTCAAAATACCAGTCGATAGATTTGTTCATAGAGATTGCTCATAAATTCGATTATAGGAATTATATGGGAATCTTCGCCAATCGTAATTTGTCAAATTATGATTGCTGAATAATGATGACTGCCCGCATACATGCTCTCAGGCATGGAGTGGTATTTGTGGATCCGTTATCCGTTTCAATCATTGTTTTTTTGAAAGTTGTTATAAACCATTCAATATTCTCTCATTTAACCTGAAGGTTTTGATATAGGCAGAAAAAATAGACCAGGGCAATTTTATGTTTAGCCTCAAATATTCAATTATAAACAAATAGCACAAGA
>JAPOUQ010000090.1 GCA_026708585.1 Gammaproteobacteria bacterium | reverse complement strand
TTAATCGGTAGGTTATATTGCGGTATGTTGTACAATCGCTCATGCGGTTCAACCTCTTCACAGTCTTTGGTTGATTTAGATATGGGAGCGTTAATCCCATATCACGCATTATATACAATTTTGCTAACATGGTCAAATTGTAAATAACTATATAATTTCCTTAATATTCATCAGGCTTTGCAGTTTCAGACTGATCCACTATCCGAAATTTATATCCTCTTCTAACTTGCATGTTGTTGTCATTTTAGTGCTAGAACCTGTTATTTCGACAGGTCCTCAAGGCTCCATCTTGGCCTGACATCGTACCCACAATGATGCTTTAATTTTGGATCATCCTTCATCTCAAGTTGCCACCTGTAGTGGCCTGCATAGGCAATCATGGCACCGTTATCGGTGCAAAACTCCATACGTGGATAAAAAACCTCCGTACCTGAATGCTCACATTCCTTGCGAAGTCGATCGCGAAGTCGTTGATTTGCACCAACACCACCTGAAACAATAAGTCGTTTGCGTCCAGATAACTCTAAGGCACGCATGCACTTGATGGTTAGAGTGTCAACAACCGCTAGTTCAAACGCTAATGCAATGTCGGCAATGGTCTGGGTATCGAGACGAGGTTGCTTCTGTGTGGTAGTTAGAACTTGTGTTTTTAGTCCGCTAAAACTGAATTCAAGCCCAGGTTGTCTGGTCATGGGTCGTGGAAAAACGAAACGGTCTTCCCTCCCTTGCATGGCGCATGCGGCAATTTGTGGGCCTCCCGGATATCCTAAACCTAGTAATTTTGCTGTTTTATCAAAAGCTTCTCCAGCTGCATCATCCCGGGTTTCTCCCATGATTCGGTATTTACCTGCTGCTTCAACATCGACCAATTGGGTATGACCTCCTGACACTAACAGGGCTACAAATGGAAATTCAGGTACTGTTTCTTCAAGCATGGGTGATAGCAAGTGTCCTTCCATATGATGGATTGGTAAGGCTGGTACATTCCAAGCATAGGCAAGACCGGAGGCAACTGAGGCACCAACCAATAATGCACCGGCTAATCCAGGACCAGCGGTATAAGCGATTGCATCCACGCCACGATCTTGAATTTCTGGATCCTGAAACAGATTTTCGATTAGCGGCAATAACTTACGGATATGATCACGTGCTGCAAGTTCGGGTACCACCCCGCCATATTGATTATGCAATTCAATCTGCGAAGCCAGACGGTTAACTAATAGACCTTGCTCACTATCATAGATAGCTGCACCCGTATCATCACAAGATGTTTCAATACCTAAGATTCGCATGAAAAGTATTTTGATAAGGTGAAGAAGATGATACTTGAAGCCAATTTACATTGGTCATGAGTCATTGTAGTATATATTTTTTGTGAGACAGAGTTATATCTGTTCGTTGAATTAAAAGAACTTATGTTGGACGATAAAAATACATTCAATAACCAGAATAGATCAATCCAAGAATTGGATCATCGGGACGATTATTCAGGTTTGGTTGCGTATGGTGGCGATCTTGAACCAATGCGTCTAATCCAGGCTTATCGCGCTGGTGTATTTCCTTGGTACAACGAGGAGCCAGTTCTATGGTGGTCACCTGACCCACGATGTGTCATTTTTCCCCAACATTTCAAGGCATCTAGAAGTTTACGAAAATCGATCCGAAAATATGCATATCGATTCACCACCAATCATGCATTTACTCAAGTAATCCAGCACTGTGCTAGACCCGAACTTGGACCCAATGCAACTTGGATTCACGAAGAAATGATCGATGCATACACAAAACTACACGATATGGGTTATGCACATTCTGTCGAGACTTGGATGAATCACGAATTGGTAGGTGGATTATATGGACTGGCGATCGGAAGGATCTTTTTTGGCGAGAGCATGTTCAGCATCAACACTGATGCATCAAAAGCAGCACTTGCTTATCTCGCTGAACAACTAACGAAATTCAATTATGTTCTGATCGATTGCCAGGTAACTTCCAAACATCTTTTGAGCATGGGAGCCGAGGAATTGTCTCGCGATCAATTCTTGCACATTCTCAAACAAGTTGATGTGTCGCCAACATTGGGTCTGTGGAATAGACCACCTGATTCATCGGTATGCGCATCATGAAATTTCAGGGTAGACCACCAAAACTTTACATGTCTGCTCCACATAATTGTTCCTATTTGAAGGAAAGAACTGCATCCACTCTCATGCTTGAGCCGGACTATCCACTAAATGATTCACAATTTGCGGTGCTACTGAAATCCGGCTATCGGCGAAGTGGCGATCTTGTTTATAAACCTCATTGTCATACCTGTAGCGCCTGTGTTTCAGTGCGTATTCCGGTTTGGGAATATACTCCAAGTCGAGCCCAAAAGCGATGTTACCGTCGAAATCAAGATGTGGAAACGAAAATCCTATCACCGTGCTTTCAGTATGAACATTTTGACCTCTTTCGTCGTTATCAGTCCTGGCGTCATTCTGGTGATACTATGGACCACAGCAATCCGATTCGTTATCGCCATTTCATGATTGATTCCATCGTGAAGACAATCTTTTTGGAATTTCGAATCGATCAAGAACTAGTGGCTCTTTCAGTCTGTGATTTACCCGATGAAGGAATATCAGCTGTGTATACGATTTTTGATCCTGCACATAAGAAAAGAGGGCTGGGCACTTTCGCGATCATGAAACAAGTCGAGTACGCAAAAGAACACAACCTAGAATATGTATATCTTGGTTATTGGATTAAGCAATGTCAAAAAATGAATTACAAGGTACGTTTTAAACCGCTTGAAGGCTATATCGACAAAGAGTGGCAGATAATCCCCGAGCACATGATTCCTTAAAAAGTTCGGGGGACAGCAAGCATTATTCAGCTTTGGGTAATACTTTCGTAGTAGAGGATTGTTCCGAGTCTTCGGAATCATCCTCATTGTTTTGATCACGTGTTCCCATAAATCGGCTACAAAAAAGCCCGGCCTCAAACAACAACCAGACTGGTAAAGCAAGAAGAGTCTGTGAAAATACATCAGGTGGAGTTAGAAGCATGCCAACAATGAATGCGCATACGATGATATATGGCCGTTTCTTTTTTAGACTTTCAACAGAGGTAGCGCCCATATAGATCATCAATATCGTAGCGATGGGAACCTCAAACGCAAACCCGAATGCAAAAAACAACTTAATTGCAAAACTAAGATAGGCATTGATATCGGTCATGACCGCTACTCCTTCAGGCGCTACATTGGCGAAGAAAGTGAAGATGATCGGGAATACGACAAAATAGGCAAATGCGATACCGAGATAAAACAAAAAACTACTAGAAATGATTAAGGGCATGATCAGCCGCTTTTCATTTTGATAAAGACCAGGGGCTACAAATGCCCACATCTGGTATAACAGATAGGGTACGGCGATTGCGACAGCAGCAGCAAACGCAAATTTGAATGGTACGAAAAACGGACCATGAGGTTCTGTTGAGATCATACTGTTGCCTTCAGGCAAAGCATTCATCAAGGGACTAGCTAGGAATTCATAGAGCGGATTGGCGAATGGGACAAGGCCGATAAATACGATCAGAACTGCCAAAACACCTCGTAGAATGCGATCTCGTAATTCAATCAGGTGCGAAAGGAGTGTACCCTCTGCTCCAGAAATTACCTTTCCCTTTTTTTGCTTGGTTTTGGGTTTGGTCACTTCGCTTAATCTTCAAATTCGACGATCAGTGAAACACCCGCCTAAGGATTTTCGGTAAGTCATTAAGCAGTTGCCTTTCCCGGTAAATCGTCTTGCGATTCTCCCGCTGAACCCAATTCTTCCGGTTTTTCAATCGCTGATGAAAGGTTCGAATTTTTTTTGGCGGGATTAGCGGTTTTCTGTTGGTTGGAGTTTTCTGTTGTTGCTGGAGCAGGTGGAGTTTTCGTAATTTCTTCGAACGATTCGTTGCCAACCGATTCAATTGTCTCTTTCAGACCCGAACCAGATTTTTCGGTTTCAACAATCGCCTCATCAGCAGTACGTTTCAGCTCCTTGGCTGCGGAATTAATATCGTCCTTGAGCTCTTTCAGATTATTGAGTTCAGCTTCATCCAGTTCTTGTTTGAAATCGCGTTTGACATCGTTAATCATACGGCGTGCTTTACCAACCCATATCCCGATTGCCCGAGCAACGCCTGGCAGTCTTTCAGGACCTATAACAAGTAGTGCAATGACGCTGATAAACGCCATCTCCCAGAAACCGATATCAAACATGAACGCTTACCCAGCGTGATTAGCTTGCGTTATTGGTTTCAGAGGATTTTTCTTTCTTGGCCTGTTGAGTGGTGGTATTCGCTGATGCTTCTTCTGAACTTTCTTGTGTTTCCTTGTCTAATTCAGGGTTTTCTTCTTCCTTGACGGCCTTCTTGAATCCCTTAATGGCTCCGCCTAGGTCGCCACCAAAATTTCTTAGCTTCTTTGTTCCGAAAATCAACAAAACGATTACCAGAATAATGATCAGTTGAACCGGACCGATTCCTCCAAAGCCCATAATTTGATCTCCGTCAGTTTTATAATGTCAAGATGTTTTGGAAGGGTAATTAATGAGTCTGTCAGCAATCGATAGCCAGACACAGACCTTACTCCACCCTAAGATAATCGGTATTGTAACGGCAAAACACTAGAAACGTTAATCCGAAAATCCGGAACCTTTGATTTGAAATTGTTCTTTGCTTCTATGTGATGGTGGTGTATTTCTGTATCATCGGTCCTTTCTCTCAATCGGATTTATTGAATCAGCTATTACCTCAATTGGGTTGGTATGCATTTCATCAAACCACTTCAAATTGAACGAAATGTGTACCCACTAAAGCCCAGCCGAATTAATTTGAGTCTCTATATATGATCCAATTTCTCGTCTTTTCTTCAGTATTGTTGCATAAATAAGTAAAGATTTCATCCACTCTCTTTGATATTTGTTTAAGGGACCGCAGAATCATATTGGCAAGCGGAACCCTCACCGGTACCCAATTGTTGGGCAACCAATGGCTTATTTACAGCCTAATTTCGATTCCATTCTTTGCCAAGAATTGTTTGGCCTTAGCCACTGTGTATTCTCCATAATGGAAGATGCTCGCTGCTAGTACTGCATCGGCTCCACCTGCCACAATACCTTCGACCAGATGTTGTAGTTTGCCTACCCCACCTGAAGCGATGGCTGGAATTCCAGTTTGACTGGTTATTGTCTTCATTAAATCGAGATCAAAGCCTGTTTTTGTTCCATCCCGATCCATACTGGTTATCAATAATTCACCCGCACCGAACTGTTCCATTTTTTTTGCCCAGTCAATCGCATCAATGCCGGTTGAGGTGCGCCCACCATGAGTATAGATTTCCCATTGCTTTTGTCCATCCGACCCCGATTTCACTTGCTTGGCATCAATAGCTACAACGATACACTGGTTACCAAAATGTTGACTGGCTTCACGAATGAAATTTGGATTATTGACCGCAGTAGTATTGATTGATATCTTGTCAGCCCCAGCATGTAGCAAGCGTGAGATGTCTTCAAGTGTTCGGATTCCGCCGCCAACGGTCAGAGGAATAAATACTTGTTCAGCTACATCCTCAACGATGTGAATAATTGTTTCTCGGTTATCAGAGCTAGCGGTAATGTCAAGAAATGCAATCTCATCCGCATTTTCCTGATCATAACGGGCAGCGACTTCAACGGGATCTCCCGCATCTCGTAAGTTAACAAAGCAAGTTCCTTTAACAACTCGCCCCCGATCAACATCGAGGCAGGGGATGATTCGTTTAGCTAATGGCATGAAATCATCGATTTTGTTACAGGTTAGTGAGTGGAGAGATCATCAGCAAGACGTTGCGCAGTACGAAAATCTAGGGTACCCTCGTAAATCGCCCGGCCGGTAATCACCCCGATTATTCCGCTTTGTGATCGTTCTGCAAGTAGTTGAATGTCATCCAGATGGCTCACTCCACCCGAAGCAATTACCGGAATAGTGATTGCTTCAGCCAATGCGGCTGTTGCTGAAACATTCACACCTTCAAGCATCCCGTCACGCGAAATATCAGTATAGACAATCGAATCAACTCCCACATGTTCAAAATTCCGGGCGAGATCAGCTGCACTTTCTTCGGAAATGGTTGACCACGCTTCAATTGCAATTTTTCCATTTTTGGCATCCAGTCCAACAAGCACTTGCCCGGGAAATTTTTGACACAAATTAGCGACCATTTGAGGCTCGCGAACGGCTTGCGTCCCGATAATCACATACTGGACTCCCGCTTGAATGTAAGTATCAACTGTTTTTTCATTGCGTATACCGCCCCCGATTTGAATGGGCACATTTGGATGGTTTGCCGTGATCTTGTGGACAATATCTGCATTCATTGGCTTTCCTTGGGATGCACCATCGAGATCCACGATATGAATACGTCTAGCGCCTTGCTCTATCCATCGTTTGGCCATGGTTACCGGATCATTCGAATAAATGGTTTCTCGGTTCATGTTTCCCTGTTTGAGGCGAACACATTTACCATTCTTAATGTCGATTGCAGGAATAATCAGCATCATCAGGCCCCGTCCCAATTAATGAAATTCTGAAGTAGAGTGAGTCCGGCACGCTGGCTTTTTTCAGGATGAAATTGTACCGCGAACAAGTTATCTTGAGTGGCAGCGGATGTAAAAGTAATTCCATATTCCGTTTGCCCAGCGATCTGACTCGGATCTCGACTATCAGCGTAATAACTATGCACGAAATAGAATCGTTCGCCGTCTGTTATACCTTTCCACAGTGGGTGTTTTTTCGTCTGTATAACACGATTCCAGCCCATATGTGGGATTTTTTGTTTTTGATAGAGTTCGGATTGATAATCGGTTTCCGCTTCCGAAAAATGCTTTACGGTTCCGCATATTCGAGCAAAACCATTTTGTCCGCCGTTTTCGCTACTGTATCTGTAAAGAGCTTGCAGTCCTAGGCATATACCGAGTACAGGTTTTTCATCGAGAGCATTCATCACTGCTTCTCTTAGTTGAGTTCCTGCACCTAACTGTTTTAACCAGGTGCCAATTGCCCCCTGACCGGGTAAGATCACCCGATCTGCATTGGCAATCACTGATGGTTCGGCAGAAACATGAACCTCAGAATTTGGGCTTACGGTGTTTATTGCTTTGGTAACTGATCGAAGATTGCCGGTTCCTAAATCGACAACTACGACACTATTCGACTGCATCTTGATGCCCAGATTAGTCTAGGTTCACAGAATACCTTTGGTAGAGGGTACTCCCTTGATTCGACTGTCAATAGTTACCGCGAGTCTAAGAGCACGGCCGAAGGCTTTGAACAGCGTTTCGACAATATGATGGGCGTTATTTCCACGCAGACAGTCCATGTGCATCGTAACCAAAGCATGATTACAAAAACCCTGGAAGAACTCATGGACAAGCGCCACCGAGAATTTGCCAATCATCCGATCTGGGTAGTCGACATTACTAGTTAAAAGTGGTCTTCCCGAGAAATCAAGTACCACTCGGCTCAACGCTTCATCGAGTGGAACGTAGGCATGACCATAACGGGTTATGCCCTCCTTATTACCTAAGGCCTCGGCAATTGCCTGACCCATTGTGATACCAATGTCCTCAACAGTATGGTGATCATCAATATGCAAATCTCCCTGTGCGGATATATCAAGATCAATAATGCCATGACGAGCGACTTGCTCAAGCATGTGTTCAAGAAATGGAATACCAGTATCTAGAGAGCAAAGGCCAGTACCGTCCAGATTGACCTGTACTTCGATCAATGTCTCATTGGTTTTTCTGGATATTTTTGATGTTCTTTCTGTCATGGTCTAAGATCAGGTAGTCAGGGATGAATTGGTGTATATGAGTTTTTTTGCAAGAAGGAGAATGTCTAAATCTGGCGGTTCAATATGATCGAGAAACGAGACTCTCCTGTCCCTTGCTGTGTCCCACTTCCAACTCTAGAGCATTCGGTTCTACCGACTATTTAGTCTACACACATAGAATCCCAAATGGTACCATGTCCACCGACTGTTTCGGCAACGAAATTTCGCTTCGTGATGGATATAACCATATGTTTGCTTTTTGGAAAATCACATGCGGTTCAAACGATAAATCATGGTTTTGCCGTCAGATATTAGTAGTTTAAGTAGCTATAAATTTCAGTTTTGTTCCCTTCTAGTTGAAAGCTCCAAGCTCTATTTGAGGATTAGGGAATGATTGAGTTGAATTTTTTGTCTACTACTGTGAAAAAATCAAAATACTCGAACTGATGGTATGATTGAAAAGTACCTTGAGTATTTTTTTGAATAGTTACAAACTAGACCACAATCGCAAGGATTTAACAACGAAAAGATGTTTAGCAGATACCCACAACTAGCTATCCTGACTCATAAAAAAGACGACCGCCAAAACAGTAAGATAGGAAAGGCGAGTTTTTCAAAGTTTGCTAGATGAAAATAGACTGTTGGATGATACGGTTTCAGCCAAAAGTATTGCATGGTGGCATAATAGAAGAATCATGAGTCCATTGAAACACTTGTGGTATTTTCCATACGACTCTTTGTTCCATCCTCTGTATCGATTGTTTGTGAGTTCTTGTCCAATGCTCTACAGATAGGATTAACCTGTTGCATACGTTAACGACATTGCAGGCG
>JAPOUQ010000009.1 GCA_026708585.1 Gammaproteobacteria bacterium | reverse complement strand
TAGTCTTTTGAAAATATATGATCTTTCACGTTGAACGAATACAGAAATTTGCTTGATTTAACCATTCAGGGTTGATTTCAACTCCCCATGAAGGGTATTTTGGACGGTTATATGATCATCAGTAACCTGATATGGAGTTTCGATAAACAGATTTTGTCAGGGTTGATAGTCAGCACCTTCGATAAAAAAACTCCAGATATATTAAAGAGAGAATATCAACTTTAGACAGCATGATTATTATTCTGGTTCAAGAATTAAGAATCATGGAAGCGGCTTTCTCACCAATCATGATGCATGGGGCATTGGTATTTCCTGAGGTGATAGTTGGCATAATCGAGGCATCGGCTACCCTTAGTCCATCTATTCCGTGAACTTTTAGTTCATGATCAACCACTGCTAACGGATCGTTCCCCATTTTGCAGGTGCCAACAGGGTGATAGATTGTCTGACTGAACTCACGAGCAGCATGGAGTATTTCTTCATCAGTCTGGTATTGGGGGCCGGGAATAAATTCTTCATCGAGACTTGAAGCGAGCGATGGAGTTGATGCGATCCGCCTAGTGCATTTGATGGCATTGACAGCAACCCTACAATCCCGAACATCGGATAAGTATTTGGGGTGAATCTCAGGGTATTCGAGTGGATCTTTTGACTTTATCCGGACTTCTCCTCGACTCCATGGTCGTAATTGACAAACTGAACTCGTAAATGCTGAGAAGGGATGGACACCCTCTCCGGGTTTGTCTGCAGAGAGCGGTTGCATGTGAAATTGAATATCGGGTCGATCTAGATCGGGAACTGAGCGGGTAAATATGTAAACCTGACTGGCGGCTAAGGTCATCGGTCCGGTTCGTGTTAATAGATATTGCAGCCCGACCCCAAGCATTTTTAGAGGATGATTTAGTTCATCATTCAAGGTCCGATCTACGGTCTTGTAGACCAATCGAATCTGCAAGTGGTCCTGTAGATTTTGACCAACACCTATCAGAGAATGTACTGGTTCAATACCCACTGAATTTAGCAGGGCTGGGTCACCAATTCCAGAGCACTGCAAAAGTTGTGGCGAATTTATACTTCCTGCACAAAGAACAATTTCTGATTTGGCTTGTGCTGTGTGAATTTCTCCTCGATGTTGATATTGAATTCCAGACGCTCGTTTTCCAGTAAATTGTAATCGTAAAACATGGGCTCGGGTTCGTAGTTTTAGATTGGCGCGTTTCATGGCGGGTCGAAGAAATCCCTTAGCTGTACTCCAGCGGAATCCCTTGTAAGCTGTTTGTTGAAAGTATCCAACCCCCTCCTGAATTTCTCCGTTGCAATCAGGGTTGTAGGGAATCCCACATTCAACTGCTGCGGCAATGAATTTCTCAGCGATTGGACGTCTCAAGCGGAGATCAGAAACTTTTTGTGGTCCGCCGGTCCCATGAAATCGACTCTCACCATGTTGTTGATCTTCTGAGACTTTGAAATATGGTAAGACATCTTCATAGGACCAACCATGATTGCCTAGTTTCATCCAATGATCGTAATCTTGTGGTTGTCCCCGAACATAGAGTAAGCCGTTCAGAGAGCTGGAACCCCCAAGTACCTTGCCCCTTGGCCATTGAAGACTTCTGCCGGATATGCCTGGGTCAGGCTCGGTTCGATAGCACCAGTCAGTAGACGGATTATGCATGGTCTTGAAGTATCCCACTGGAATGTGTATCCAGGGGTTTTGATCTTTACCGCCAGCTTCAAGTAATAACACTCGATGGGAGGGATTTTCTGAAAGCCTGTTTGCAACCACGCAACCAGACGAACCGGCACCAACAACAATATAATCGTAATTTTCGACTGGTTTTTCTTTGTTTGACACGGGTATTGAACGGAGATTTGAATGGGTGAAAATTGTATCAGCAATTGGCAATTATGCTCGAAATTAGAGAAATTAGATGGACAATGTAACGTGTTTTTCTTATGGTTAATTTTATTCGTATTTTTGATATTGATTCGGTTTATGAATCAGATAAAGTCATTCTTAATTCATACTCGATGAGGTTTGAATTCTGATCATATTTTCTCGATAAAAGTTGCTTCGTAAGAAGTACTCTATGAAAGACTCAATATTAAATAACCGATTCAACAAGCACTTTGATGGAAGGCGCTACATTCGGTATTGAGAAATAAAATAATAAACAATACTCTACCAATGGGAAGTTGGAACATTGCCAGACGACCTACGTATGGGATCATCCTTGACGATCCACGGATCAAGGGAGGTATGTGATAGACTAACGACTTTGATTACACGTGAGAATAAAAAGTGAAAAGCTGATTACAACACTCCTCACTATTACTCTTGGACTGAGGACTCTCCCTTTAGTTCATGCAAGCTGTTTCAAGTCAGTTTCTCTCGGTGAATATCCGCTTGGTGAATAGTCTGATGCCGGTCGCACTTGGGTTGTATCCGATACTGTCGGTTCATTTTCTGATGTTATTACGACGCAATCCGCACTGGAAGCACAGAAAACACACTACTAGAACAGTGTTCTACAAAAGGAAACGCAGTCATAGCCGCCGTTGAACAGCGTCTAAATAAACGAAAGGAAAATCTCGGCGCAGAATTTGATGAATGGTGCACTGATCCACTGTTTTGTCAAATGGTTCGCGACCTTACAATCCAGTCACGTGAAAACGAGATTGATCGAGAGATTGGCAGGATGAAGGCATGGTATGGGCTAAGTATTGAGAAGTGTGTGGAACACTTTAATTACGCGTTCAGCAAGCTGAGTCCTAAACGATCCGTTCCCATCTCCAAAATCCAATTTGTCATTCTCCTTCTGCCGTTCTTATAAGGTACGGATCGCAAATACCGAGGTATTCGCGATCCTATAGAACTTCCCTTAATTTCTTCACCCCGAGTAGTGCATGGTGTTTCTTCGGATGATAGCCAGCCAAGCCGCCAGTCAGCACCACAAATGTAGCCATCGTCGGTGCGCTGCGGGGGGTTTTTAACCCGTAGGATTCTGCCAGCAGCAAAAGAACCATAACTTCTTCTCTTTCCAGATACCGGATCACCAACTCGCGGGACGATTTCGCCTCAGTCTGGTCAAGTCCCAAACCCGAAATGTGGTCATCGCACCGAAAGCAAGGCATTTCAGTTAATCACCCAACTGATTGAGTGCCCTGTTCCTCTTCCCTTGCGACGTCCTCTATCTATGACTCCTCGCAAATATTGAAATAGTTCAGGTGTGCGGTGGACTTCATCAAGAACGACAAGTTTATCTTCGTATTGTTCCAGAAACAGTTTGGGGTTAGACAGTTTCACGATCATCACGGTCCTCCAAATCCAGATATAGAGCATCCCCTTGTTTACAAATCTCGTTAGCAAGCGTTGTCTTACCGACTTAGCGTAGCCCAATGAGAGCCACTGCGGCTTGTCGATCCAAAGCCTCTCTTACTCACCTTTTGACTCTTCTATTAATCATCTACGTATATTGAAATATACATTTATGATTTGCAATATAGAATATGTTGGTTGTACATTCGACCCCTAGATTGCAACAGGTTCCGAAGATATATGCTTCAATGCCCGTGATTGATAGCGGCGTTTATCGACATAACCATACTTGCCCGCGGAAAGAATTCCTGATGAAAAATGTCTTGTATAATCATGAATTGATCGATACTTATCCATCTGTTTACCAATAACCTAGCCTGATTACATATGAATATTCTTGTCTTTCAACATATAAAATGTGAGCACCCAGGAATTTTTCGCAAATTTCTGAACAAGGATGGGATTGAATGGACTGCGGTTCATCTAAATCAGGGAGATGAAATCCCCAATCTTGAGCATTATCAAGCAATGTGGGTGATGGGTGGACCCATGGATGTCTGGGATGTTCAGGATTACCCTTGGTTGGTGCCCGAAAAGGCGGCAATTCGAAAGTGGGTACGTGAGTTGAAAAGACCTTTTCTTGGCCTATGTCTTGGTCATCAACTTTTGGCTGATGCGTTGGGGGGTACCTGTGGCCCTCAGCGTCCCCCCGAAATTGGTGTGTTGGAGATTGAATTAACTCGGAATGGGCGAGAAGACGCACTATTTAGAGAGATGCCTTCCACGCAGCGATGTTTACAATGGCATTCGGTATGTGTAGCACAACCACCCGAAGAAGCTGTTGTGCTTGCGGTTTCAGATGTTTGTCCGAATCAGGCTATGCGGGTAGGCAGTTCTGCTTGGTCAATGCAATACCATGTCGAGATTGAACCCGATACAGTTGACAATTGGAGCAAAGTGCCCGCATACGAAACTGCATTATTGCAAACACTGGGTCCAGATGGGTTATCCAAAATGCACGAATCGGTAAACACCCATTTACCGGACTTTATGTCTAATGCTGAGAAACTTTATCGTAATTTCATGAAGCTTTGTTAGTAACAGTTCGCTTGTAATTTGTTCAGCAATCTTTACTCGGAAAATTCAGCTTTGATTTTTTCGGTATGCTCACCTAAGGTCGGTACCCTTGGTATAGTTTCTCTTTCCTCTTCAACATCCAATTTGCAAACCGGTTTCTCTGGCAGGTGGATGGTCTGGTTCAGCGATGAAATGCCAATTCTTCGTTTGAGTGCAGGATGGCATGACAATTCATCAACGGTATTCACAAACCCATGCGCAATATCCGCATTTTTGAGTAATCTTGATAAATCATCTCGAGAACTAACAACGGTCACTTGGTTGATCAATTTGTCAAGTTGATCACGGTTCTCAACACGATTGTCATTGGTTGAAAAATTATTATGATCTGTTAGCTTAGGTTGACCCAGTACCTTTTTACAAAATCGGCCCCATTCCCTTTCGTTCTGAATTGCGATGATTACCAGTTTTTTATCGCTTGTGAAATATGCACCATAGGGTGCAATCGAAGGATGACTGATACCGGTTCGTTTCGGCGGCCCCGCACCATAGTCATTATGCAATAGTGGCACAGTCATTAATTCAGCAATCGTTGAGAATAGGGAAATTTCAATACCTGATCCAAGTCCATTATTTGCACGGGATAGTAGTGCCTCAAGAATCCCAGCATAGGCGTTCATGCCAGCATTGATATCGCAGATTGATACACCGACTCTTCCCATTTCAGTTTCTCCACCATTAATACTGATCAAACCTCCTTCCGCTTGAATGAGTAGATCATAGGCTTTGATCTTTCCATAGTCGGTATCTGTGCCGTATCCAGTAATATCACAGGTGATCAATTTCGGGAATTTTTTGCGTAAGTCGTAACTTCCAAAACCTGCCCTTTGTAGAGCTCCTGGTCCCAGATTTTGCACAAAGATGTCTGCTCGAGATAAAATTCTGTTCAAGAGTTCTGCACCTTCAGGGTTCTTGAAGTCCACTATCACGGATTCTTTGCCTAAATTTGTCCATAGGAAATAAGAACTATCTCCACCGGCTACGCAATCATATTGACGGGCAAAATCTCCACCTTCCCTCTCAATTTTGATAACTCGTGCACCGGCTTCTGCAAGTCGTCTTGTGCAGACTGGGGCGGCTACAGCCTGTTCAATTGTCACCACTAAAATTCCTTTGAGTGCATCTTTCATGAATTATGCTTTTTGCTTGTTTGATCAATGAACCGGAACAACATAGTTCAGTCCCATACGGCCCCCATCAACATAGATCGTCTCGCCGGTGATATAACTTGAATAGTTGCTTGCAAGAAATACCGCAACCTTTGCAACTTCATCCGGTTCACCAGGCCGTAGCATTGGCGTTCTTGATAATACGGTCCGATATTTATCTGGATTATCTGCGATGGTATGAAAGAGTTCAGTCGCAATTGATCCGGGTCCAATTCCATTGACACGGATTCCCTTGTTGGCCATAGCTATCCCCAAGCACTTAGTCCACTGGTTAACGCCTCCCTTAGCAATGACATAAGGTGCGATTTCGGGGATCGCAAGTACACCGTTTAAGGATGACATGTTTATGATGATGCCTCGAGCACCGTCTTCATCAGGTTCCTGCTCAATCATGTGTTGTGCAGCGATTTGCCCAGTTAAGAATACCCCCTTCAGATTGACAGACATAACTCGGTCGTAAGCATCTTCTTTCAAGTCTAGGATGTCAGAAACATGGACAATACCCGCGTTTGCAATTACCACATCAACTCTTCCGAATTTTTCGTTGGCTTCGGCAAATAAAGATTTTACTTCCTGGCTTTTGCTAACGTCACAGTGTACAAAATGGGTTTTTTCGCCGGAGTCATCTAGATTTTGAGTAGCAAGCCAGCCACGTTCTTTGTCTATATCTGAGAGGATGACTTTTGCTCCTTCCTCAAAGAATCGTTTTGCACATGCATAGCCAATACCACCTGCTGCTCCGGTGATAATCGCGACTTTATTTTCGATCATATTATTCCTCCACAATCGGATTTTCAAAATTTTCTGGTCCTTCAGGATCCATGTGACATTACATTTTATCAGGGAGGCTTGAATCGAGAAAGTAAATCTGTGGTAAGCCACAAGCGAGGATACGAGGATATGTGATTTAAATATTCCGTTTGCTTGATTCGGTTCGAGCAAATATTATGTCTCTCGTTGCTTTAGACACGAAGTATTAATCTGGAAATTATGGGGTGTTTGGTACCGATATTTTTCAGTGAAATGAAATTCGATTTTTCGAATATGTATAGCAACATAAATCATTATGTACCAAAGAACATCTTCAGTTAAAACTCTCCATATCACATACATAAGGAGTGGGAAACAATAACTCGTTTAATCTTGTATACTTTCAATAAACCAACACTAGGAATATCTGTTGTACGGATTGGAAATAGGTTGAAATAATCCGATAATCCTCCATAATTTACTTTTTCCCCCTTCCTAAAGGATAGTCTTGAATTTGTCAGTACAACCAGAAATATCCGGAAAAGCTACATCATTTCGCGAATTCGATATAAAAAAAATCCGCAACGATTTTCCGGTACTTCATAGAGAGGTCAATGGAAATCCCTTGGTTTATCTCGATAATGGTGCGTCCTCCCAGAAACCCAAGCAGGTGATTGAGCGGATGGCCCGATATTATGAATATGAGCATGCCAACATTCACCGAGGCGTCCATCATTTAAGCCAAAGAGCAACCGACGCATATGAGCAGGTCAGGGAGGCGACCTGTAATTATCTGAACGCTGAAAGCAGTCGCGAAATCCTGTTCACCCGAGGTACAACGGAAAGTATCAATCTGGTCGCCTGCTCTTGGGGACGGCATTTCCTGTCAGAAGGAGATGAAATAATTGTGTCGACCATGGAGCATCATTCCAATATCGTTCCTTGGCAAATGGTATGTGAGGAGCGGGAAGCCAAACTCAAGGTGATACCAATCTCGATAGAGGGTGAATTGGATATGGAAGCTTTTCAGAATTTGCTGAGCGAGCGTACTCGATTGGTCTCGTTGGTGCATGTTTCAAATGCACTGGGCACGATAAATCCCGTACAGGAAATTATCAGACTTGCACACCAATACGATGCACTGGTTTTGCTAGATGGTGCTCAGGCCCTGCCACATATGAAAGTTGACGTGCGTGCTATGGATGTCGATTTCTATGCATTTTCGGCACACAAGATGCTAGGCCCAACGGGTCTTGGGGTTTTATATGGAAAGGAGAGTTTGCTTGATTCAATGCCACCTTATCAAGGTGGAGGAGAAATGATTCAGCGGGTTACTTTCGAAAAAACTATCTATAACGAACTGCCATTTAAGTTTGAAGCAGGTACTCCCAATATCGCTGACACTATTGCTTTCGGTTCTGCGCTGGAGTACTACGATGCGTTTGATCAAAGCGAACTAACCGCTCATGAGCAAGGCTTGCTTGCCTATGCAAGCAAACAATTGAGCCAGATTGATAGTATTGAATTTGTGGGAACGGCTAACGACAAGGCAGGAGTCATTTCATTTAACTTAAAAAACGTACATCCATTCGATGTCGGTACGATCTTAGACCAGATGGGAATTGCGGTTAGAACCGGACACCACTGTACTCAGCCGTTAATGGATTTCTATGGAATCACCGGTACGGTTAGAGCATCTTTTGCTTTTTATAACAATCAAGATGATATCGATGCACTTATCGGTGGCGTTGAAAAAGCATCCGCAATTCTCTTGTAAGGAACTACTTTCATTTCGATAACCAACCCTGTCATTCCATGTCACCCAGCATAGACCAAATACAAGATCAAATCATCGAGGAATTTCAGTTATTTGATCAGTGGATAGAGAAGTATGAGTACATCATTGAATTGGGTAAGAATTTACCCGCTCTTGATGATCGGTATATGCGAGATGAAAACCTTGTGCCCGGTTGTCAAAGTCGTGTATGGTTATATGCGGAACTTAAGGGTAACAAGGCCGTCTATGCAGCCGATAGCGATGCGATTATCACCAAGGGAATTATTGCTCTGTTAATTCGTGTTCTTTCCGAACAACCTCCAGAGAGCGTGCAAGCGGCTGAATTGTATTTCATTGACCGGATTGGTCTTAAAGACCATCTTTCCTCAACACGTTCGAACGGTCTGGTCAGCATGATCAATAAAATGCGTGCAGTCGCCCGGAATTTGGTTGAAGTCGCCTGAGAATCACTCGATGTGCAATCATGAATATCGCAAGAGCTGATTATTTAATCGACTGGCAAACTACACTGACGAGTTTGCCAAATCAGCAAAATTTGTAGAACTTCCATCAACAAATAAAGCGTTAGATAGAAATACCTTTG
>JAPOUQ010000005.1 GCA_026708585.1 Gammaproteobacteria bacterium | reverse complement strand
GAAAATGCATATACATAGTTCGAACATTCTGATTCCCGACTCAGGAAAAAAACTATTATCACTTCCCAACCGAAACAGGATGAGTCATTGCCATGAGTAGTGGGTATTTCTCTTCGATTTCGACAATTTCAATTATTGAATGAAGTTCGAGACGTAGTAACTTGTAAAACTGAATACAAAAAGAGACTGTATATGTTGCATTATTGTATATTCCAAACATCCAATTAGACCGGTATCAAATACATCGTGAGTTGTCAACATTATGATTTAATTGAAGGAGGAGCACAGTCGTTTACTGTTGCAATGCCGAAGTATACATTTGGACGCAATACTTTGAGCGAGGCTGGAGTCAGAGCAGAATCAAATGGCATGAAAACAGTCGCTCTGTTCACAGATCCGCAACTAGCACAAGGGCCTTACGTAGCCACGGTTCAGGAGTCTTTAAAATCTCAGTCAATTGGGGTTACGATCTTTTCAGACATCCGTATCGAGCCAGATGATTCAACTGTAATGGAGGCCACCAAATTTCTTCGTGGTGGTCGATATGATGGAGTAGTATCTGTGGGCGGTGGATCAGTCATTGATACTGCCAAGGCGGCCATGGTCTATGCATTATATCCAGCCGAATTCACAGACTATTTTGGTCCTCCAATTGGTGCGGGAAAACCGGTCCCTGGCCCTTTGCTACCTCATTTAGCATGTCCAACTACATCTGGAACCGGCTCTGAGTGCACCAGCGTTTCAGTTATCCGGATCAATGAAGTCAACACAAAATTTGTTTTGGGAAGTCCATATTTATTACCGCAGGAAGCACTGGTGGACCCAACCGTTTGTGATACTCTTCCTAGCAATGTGATCGCATCGACCGGTTTCGATTTATTATGTCATGCCATTGAGTGTTACACAGCAAAAGCCTATACAAAGTGGTCGAATATTGACAACCCTATTGCTCGAACTATGCTTCAGGGATCAAACCCATGGAGTGACATGGCGGCTAGAAAAGCACTGGAAATTGCAGGACAGTACCTGGTAAGAGGAGTAGCCGATGCTAATGATAAGGAAGCACGTGACTCTTTAATGTTTGGGGCATCGCTCGCGGGTATGGCTTTTGGGAATTCCGGCACTCATCTTCCTCATGCCATGTCCTACGGTATCACTCATCTTATGGAAGATATAACTACAGCTGGATATCAGGTTGATTCTCCCTTTATTCCCCATGGTATTAGCGTGGTCGTTAATGCACCAGCAATTTTCCGTTATCTCGGTGGGGCAGCACCGCAAAGGCATATTGAGGCAGCAGGATTTCTCGGTGCTATACATTTGGATGCTACTGGTGAAGAAGCTGGTGAAGTTGTATCCGAACGAATCATTGAATTGATGAGAGCAACTGGAATGCCAAATGGTATACAGGAACTTGGCTTTCATAAAGAATCTATAACAAGTCTTGCTGAGTCATCTGCTCGGCAAATCCGGGCCATTAACAATGCTCCAAGAGTTGCAAACAAGCAGGATATGGAAAGTATCTACCGTGAGGCGTTGACCTATTGGTAATTCATGTCGCGGCTTTTGATCGCTAACAATTCCCTACATGGAGGTAAACGTGCTTCTACAAGGCTATACCCATTGGATTTTCGATATGGATGGCACATTGACAATGCCCGTTCATGATTTTGATTCGATTCGGGCTGAATTAGGAGTTGAAGAAGGACATTCAATTCTAGAAGCGATAGAAAAAATGAATGAAAGACAGGCAGCCAAAATAAAAACCAAGCTTGCTAAAATTGAAACCGATTTAGCCTATCAGGCATTACCCCAACCAGATATAGAGTTTCTTCTCACTGGTTTGATCAATCTCGGTTGCAAAGTCGGGATATTAACCCGCAATGATGAGCAGATTGCCCATCAGACATTGCGAGCCGCAGGTCTGGATAGTTTCTTTGAGGACAAAGTCGTGATTGGACGTGAAACCTGCAAACCGAAGCCTGACCCTGCCGGCGTGTTGTATTTGATGAAGATGTGGGGTGCCACTGCCGAATCAACACTTATAGTGGGAGACTATCTACACGACCTGAAAGCCGGCTATGAAGCTGGCATTACAACTGTACATTTTGACTCATCTGAGATTTATCCTTGGCCGAAGTACACGGATCATCGAGTAGCGAGTATGAAACAGTTGCTGGCAATGACCGAATTAAAGTGAACCAAATCATTTGTTTCTAACAGGAGGTCATAGTTTGTGCAATAGGGTGATTTTAAGCAGAAGATTGTGCGATAAATCCTCCCGATTGATGTTTCCATAATGTTGAATACAGGCCGTTGGTAGTAAGCAATTCATGATGAGTACCCTGTTCCACAATTTTTCCCATATCCATGATAATTAGGCGATCCATTTGCATAATTGTCGATAATCGGTGGGCGATAGCGATTACAGTCTTGTTCTCCATCAACTCATATAGGGATTCCTGAATTGCAGCTTCAACTTCAGAATCAAGTGCACTAGTAGCTTCATCTAGTACCAGTATAGGGGCGTCTTTCAGGAGTACTCGGGCAATCGCAATTCGTTGCCGTTGACCTCCTGATAGTTTTACCCCCCGTTCACCAACATGGGCTTCGTATCCTTTCCGGCCCTGGATGTCCTCAAGTTCCAGAATAAATTGATGAGCACGTGCTCTTTGCGCGGCTATCACGACTGATTCGAACGGTGTTTCTTCCCGTCCATAACGAATGTTTTCAAGAACCGAACGATGTAGGAGTGAGGTATCCTGAGTTACCATTCCGATGTGCTGGCGTAGACTTTCCTGATGAACCTGACTGATATCCTGCCCATCTATGCTGATTTTTCCATGCTTCAAATCATAGAATCGTAACATCAGATTAACCAAGGTAGATTTACCTGCCCCTGAACGCCCAACAATTCCAATTTTTTCTCTACCCTGAATATCGAGATTCAGACATTCAACCACACCAATGTCATCATCATTCTTGCCGTAATTGAAACTGACATCCTTAAATTGAATAGCTCCTTGGGTGATTTTCAGTTCTTTACTATTAGGTGTATTGGTAATCAAAATGTCTTTGGAAATAGTATCGATACCATCCTGAACGACTCCGATATTCTCAAAGAGCAACCAGATCTCCCACATAATCCATTGCGACATTCCCTGAATTCGCAGAACCAAGCCAATAGTAAATGCGATTACTCCGGTGCTGACTGCATCAATATACCAAAGCCAGACTGAGAGCGCTCCCACACTGAAAATCAAAGTTGCATTCAGGAAGGTGACAGTGATTGATAACGAGCTAGATAGACGCATCTGCTCATAGACTGGGACCAGAAAAATCTCCATACCTTCCCGGGCATACCGGTCCTCATGGTTAGCGTGTGCAAACATTTTCACCGTAGAAATATTGGTATAACTGTCAACAACCCGTCCAGTGACCATTGAGCGTGCTTCTGCCTGTTCATAAGAGGCAATTCGCATCCGATCCAAATATACGTAAAGGATCACGACGAATGAAACCACCCACAAAAGCAGGGGTAGGGTCAATCTGAGGTCGCTTTGGGCAAAGAGGATCAGTGCTCCACCAAAATAAACCGCGATGTAAAGCAAGACTTCTGTTAGATTGACGACGGTATCTCTGACCCCTAAGGAAGTTTGCATCATCTTGGCGGCAATTCTTCCGGCAAAGTCACTCTGAAAAAATCCAACACTTTGTCTGAGGAGATAACGGTGAATCTCCCAACGGGTGCGCATTGCGAAATTACCCAGAATTCCCTGATGGAGTAATGACTCATAAATGATTTTAAGTAGTGGTAAAACCACCACTATCAGCAAAGAGATCAGAATTAGCTTAGTACTGTGAGTTTCCCAAAATGTAGTTCGATCGGAAGTTGTTAGCCAGTCGACAAGACTACCCATAAATGCAAACAGGTAGACTTCAGTAAGTGCAATAACGGTTGAGAGAATGGACCCGACCAGAATCAATGGCCAAAATGGTCGTGCATAGTGAGCGATGAACCCATGAAGTGTATTAGGAGGCTTCTCTGGCAGCTCTTCTGGAAATGGGGTTCGAAATTGCTCAAACCAGTGGTAAAGTGGTTGAAATATCTGCACGGCGATAGCGTTTCCGATTTCTCTAAATGTACATTTTTTGTCAATTCTACACTGCAGTAAATTCAATTACTGTACAAGGCTGAAGTTATTAATTCTCTAGAATCCTAAAAATACAAGTTGTGAAAATTACACAACTAATTTTTGTCCTAACTTATTTGCTTTCGAGTCAACTATTTATTGGGAGCATTTTGCTATGGTGTGCACATGGTAAATCTCAGATAAAAAACTGACAACGCGAATTTGCGTCTGGTTCTGGTGATGCCAAGTTTGGCATGAATTGATAGTGATGAAAAAAACGAGAAATAGGACTTGTTCAGGTATGATTTGTCTCAGTGAACGATAAAAAATAATCACATGTCCCTTGAAGATTCTCTTCATATACAGATTGGAAAAACGAATTCTATGATGGTGGGTTTTCGCTCACTTTTGTTCATCCGACAAACCCAATTTTCGTCTTCAGTTCAACTCACAACTACCAGCTTGAAGCATAATTCGGTACATGCTCTATCTTGATCAATCAGTCTTGCAGTCGCTTGAGTTAACATCGCAAAGCGTGGTCGAATGTATGGAACGCATGATCATTGGACAGGTAGAAGGAGTCGCATGGAGTAACCCCAAATCCGTAATCCAGCCTGGCGATGGACGCTATATGATGTCCACTCTTTCAGCAGTTGATGATCCACCTTATCTTGCTGCTAAATCAATTGTGTTAAACCCGGAAAATCCAAGAGATGGCTTACCACAGATTAATGGGCTTATCGTATTATTAGATAGTCGTTCCGGGGTACCCCTTGCGATATTGGACGGTAATTGGATAACAGCAATTCGCACTGCTGGAGCCAGCGCTCTAGTTGCTCGCCGACTTGCCCGAGCAGAGAGTCACACGATAACCTTTATTGGAGCGGGATTGCAGGCAAGGAGTCACCTTCGACTGTTCGCTGAACTGTTTCCGCTTGAGCAAATATTCATTTATGGTCGTGGAAAGCCCAACCGATTAGAGTTGAGTAAGGTAGCAGAAAGTCTCAGACTAGAAGTGAAGGACTGTGAGCAACCCAAGAAAGCCATATTGGATGCTGACATGGTCATCAGTTCTCTGACACTAACCGATATGATTGATCCATTTATCGATCCGAATTGGCTAAAGACCGGTGTTTTCTTGTCATCAACCGATTGTGCCAAGCCATTCAGGCAGAGCGACATGTCAATTTTTGATTGCGTAATCATTGATGATATGAAACAAGAGGCAGCTATGATGAATCCAATGTTGCCAAAAAATCTGATCAGTGGCGATTTGTTTTCCCTTCTATCTGGAAGGACTGAAGGTCGGAAGAGTGAGCGCGAACGATGCGCCTTTGTATTTCGTTCTGTTGCGATTGGTGATTTAGCTCTTTCAACTCTGGCTTATGAAACTGCTTGCCGATTAGGCGTTGGGTTGCAATTTGACTAACCAATATACAATCATGCTTATGATCACACGTTCGCTACCTTTTGGTCAAGGTAAAATTCATGCTATATCAATGGGGTTTAATCAATGAATCTAACTTTATTCATCGTGGTTCTTGTGATCGGGCTTATCACTTTGGGTACCTTGTTCATACCGAAAACCACTCAAACTACAGTCGAGATAAGGTTTGATGCACCAATCGATGCTGTTTGGGAAGTGTATACCGATTTTGAAAGTCAACCGAGTTGGCGCTCGGATGTTGTCAGTGTTCAGTTATCAGAGGATCAACAAAGTTGGACTGAAACATTAAAGAAGTCGAAAATGACTATTCACTTTCAGATTGTAGAAAAATCACCTCCGAACAGATTAATCATGAAATCAGAAGCAGCCGGTCGATTTGAAGGCCGATATATTGCAGAGTTTCGACAAGAAGGAAAAGAAACGGTCGGTATTTTTACTGAAGAGGCAACCACGCATGGGGTATTTAGCAAGGTAATGCGGTTCCTCTTCTTCAATTCGCATAAGTTTATTGAGGAATATGCAGCTGAGTCTAAAGTAGAAATGAAGAGAAGGGAGGCAGACCAAAGTCATAAAAAAACTTAATAAATTTAGGAAATTACATATGAATGCTCCATTATGGTGAGGGTTTCCTCGTATTTTCGAATGCTTCACTTAGAGCTACATAAGTGCCAAAGAACGATCCTAAACTGTTATCTTGTTCTTCAAATAGGGTACTAACAAAACCGCCAATGAGCCTGGGATTTTCATCCATATCCGGTCGGTTGGATAAAATTGCTTGCCATCCAGCCCCATCTGTGGCAACACTAACAGAGTTACGGTCCGGATGATGAACCTCTATGATTCCAGTTTCACTGGTGCCAAAATCATCGTATCGAGTTGTTTTTAAATGTAGCTCATAATCAGATATATCAACGGATACATTCCCACGTCCACTCGGAATCAGCGCATCTATTTTGGTTAGATCTCCACTACATCCTATACAACCTTCAATAGTCCTAGATTTAAAATTTGTTGTCAGATTTACTGTAGCCTCCCATCCATCTTCAACAAATAACCCTTGATCTAGGGTGCTACCTGGAACATATAAGTATGTGCCGCCTGCTGGACCGTTATAACTCGCTGTACCGCTAGTTGGCAACTCTAATTCCGGTACGATTAGAGGGTCAAATTCCGGACCGTCGATAATCGCAAATTCACTGAGATTCTGATACGTTAAATTAGGGGGTTCTTCTTCATTGAAGTGGGCCCACCATCCGGCTATAAGGTAGTCATCTGTATCATTCGGATCCCAACTAACGACAGCGATGATATACGACGAACCATCAGCGTCTACTTTTTCAAGACGCCATCGTCTGGTTTGATGATTGGGTACAACATTAGGGTAAACATTAGTTTCTACAGCATTGTCATTCGAGTTAACAGACAATTCACGACCATCATCGGTTTCAACAAATACCCGAATCCAAGGTCCCCGAAATTCAGTGTTCCTCTCGAAAATTACTTCCTCGGATTCTTCGGTGATTTCTTGTTCATTCATTGATCCACCACCACAAGCAGAAAGAATGACTAACAAACCAAAAATTAAAGCTGCTTTTACAACATTCATAAAACGTTTCCGATTTCTCTAATTTTGTGAATTTATATTCGTCCTTATTTGTCCCCAATTTCTATTGCATAGATGAAAATATAAAACGTCGAGTTTTGTTTTGAGGAAAATCAATGGACAAATTATATGTCATTGTACTGAAAAGACAAAAATCCACAGATTTAAGCAATATTGAGCACTTTATTTTACGGTTTAGGGTCCTATCATCAATAGAAACTTGTTTCACACAAATAAAAGTTGCCGATGATTCATCACATCGTTCGATGCATAACCAAATTTGCTAAATAGTTTGAAGAGTTTGATTTTTGCACCCGGTATCTTGAACGTACATAACCCTTAATTTTGAGTCAAATATTGCTTTATGGTGATAACTGAGCTTCTTGGAAGAGTTTTTCGATTGCTTGCAAAACCACTTCAAAGTCGATTTGCCCTCCATCACAAATGTATACTTATTCATCAATGAATATTTTTGGAACTTCTAAAGAATGCATGATAACAATGTTTCGAACGATATCATTTGTTTCTAGGCTTTAATTTGGGAATTATATACTTTAATCACATTTGGAGGTGAAATTAGTACAATGCATGGATGGACATTTTTATTGACTGGCAAAAAATTGTTAATGACGCGTCGATATTATTTGACACGTTATGTTTTCCTATTGGTGTGGTGATTGGAATGTTAGGCAGCATATAAGGAGTTTTATTTTTTGGGAAAGATCATAAAAAACGCATGCGAGCTATAGAAGATAAAAGCTTAGAAAATAAAAAAGAAATTGAAAATTTGAAAAACAAAAGTAGTCAACCAATTTCTTTTAATCCGACAATAATTTTTGACGGCAAAATAATTGGCAGATATGACCAGAAATTAAAAGTTGTTTACTTTGGAACAAAATACGGAGATTTACAGGTTAACTTAAAAAATTCAGAAACCACCACGCAAGACATACAAAACTGGATTATCAAGAACAATCTTCAATCAGCCCCTTCACATGAAGCGTGGAAAAAAGTATTAGATCGCATGGAAAAACAATTTGACAAAAATAATTCAAAAAACACCTGAACCGCCATGTTGGTGAATTTGCCGGTCGGCATAATGATCGACAATCAGACACTGTCGACCAGATGTCCAACCTAGCCACAGGTATGGTTGGCAAACAATTAACTTATAAGGAGTTAGTGTCATGACCGAAACGAACAAGTTGACCATAGCAACTGGGTTGAAGAAAGATACAACTGCACATTAAAAGCCATGTTTGGAATATTGCAGGATGTCATCAAATCGGATGTTGAAAAATATAACAAACTAAGCGGTGAAAATTATATAACTCAAGCCAGTAACGCTATGTTTCAGGTTAGACATGAAACCGAAAAGTCTCCAGATGATACAACTCCAAGCAGAGGGGTAACATTAGAAATTGAAAGAAATTGTATTGTCATTCACAGGTTGTCGGGATCTACATCTATTGAAAAATTTACCATAACTTCTAAATGGGATTAAGACCGGCTTAAATGCGATTTGTATTTTGACAACAAACAGGTCTCTATGCACCTAGCTAGCCAGAAAATTATCAGCCCATTGTTGTTTGATTCATAATGACTAACTGTAACATCCCAAACCGCACCATTTTCTGCCATGACAATCTGGATGTCCTGCGGG
>JAPOUQ010000050.1 GCA_026708585.1 Gammaproteobacteria bacterium | reverse complement strand
GCAACCATGCGGGCGGTCTTCCAATTACCGGCTAACATGGTCTCGGTTGTGGAAGCACCGCGGGCGGTAAGTTCAGAGGCCAAACCAACCCGGCCCGAATGAGCGGTAAGCTTGTGGGTTATGCCGGCTTGTTTCGCAAGGGCAGTAATGCGCTGGGATATGCGTTGCGGTTTGAGGCCAATAACCAAATCATCATCACTTGCGCCGGAGCGTAGATCTCGGACGGCTTTGGCAAAGCCATTTTTCAATAACCTTATATCAGTATCCTCACCGGCCCGATTGGTTTTTGAAGTGCGAACATGAATGAGTAGGTTATCGTTTTCGGATTCCTCAAGATCATTCCAAGTCAAAGCGGCAATCTCGGAACGGCGTAACCCGGCCATGAAGGCAAGGGCTACGATGGCCTTATCAAGCGGGTTGCCTATGGTGAGCATGGATACCGCATTGTCATAGCCTCAAATCGAATGAAAACGGCTGACTGGACTTCCATAAGTTCACAAATATGGGATATCAGTCAATGCGGATGATTCGGCGAGACCACGACACATTTTCAACCAATTTTTCGAGATGATGGCTGCGGAATGTTGGACAAAACGCGAAATAATGGAAAGATGAATAACCGATAAGTTTCGAATGGTGCAAGGCCAACGGACAGAAAGCGTACCGTGTCAAATTCGAGGACTTAAAGAACTTTATGGAGAGAGTGAAAAAGTTACGCAGATTCATCAAGTCTTGGCAGGAGGAGAGATTGATAGCAGTATTGGTTTTATTTGTTGCTATATGACATTCGCAACATCTTGGCCATAAGTGTTCTGATTATAGGTCTGGGGGTACCGAAAAAACTTCTGTGAACAACTTCCACAAGGCAGTATGGTAGTCATCAGAGATCTGGTAGATTGAAATTATTGGATTGATATCTTTGCATTCGTTTGAATAATTTGGGCGTGGTTGAAGAACTCTGAATATGTGTCATAATTCATTTGGTTAGACTGTCCATCGTTCGTATCCATTGTGATCAGATTAGGATAACTCAGTTAAATTCAGCATTATTTTCTCAACTAGTCTATGAAAATCGATTTTGGAAAATTATCCGGTTCATTATTATTATTCTTTGTGATGGGTTCGTCTGCTAATGCTGCCGGTATCGATTTTTCCAGTTTTGGCAGTTTAGGTTTGGATTATCGCTGGTATGCTGAGAAAACCAATGATCCCCGTCAGCGTTCTCACTTATTGAGCCTGACCTCTGAGACAACGTTTCTCTTCATTGATGATCAGGACCGTAGTTTTACACTGACTCCCTACTTTCGATATGATGTTACTGACTCAGAGCGCAGTCTAGTCGATTTAAAGGAGGCTTATTTTTTAGCCTATGGCGATATAAGGGATAACGAGTGGGAATTACGACTTGGTGTTGATAAGGTATTCTGGGGGGTCGCTGAGTTACATAATCTAGTAAATATCGTTAACCAGACAGATTTGGTTCATGATCCAGACCAGAAATCACGTTTGGGTCAACCCATGGCGAGGCTTGCACTGACTGGGGATTGGGGTACCTTGGAGTTGATTGGCTTGCCTTATCACCGGAAACGGACTTATCCTGGTCAGAGTGGCCGTTTTCGTGGTTTAATCGTGCAGAATGAATTGGTCAGTTATGAGGATAGCCATGAAGAGGATCATCTTGATCTAGCGGCACGATTCCTTGGTTATGTTGGGCCACTTGACCTTGGTTTCAGTGTATTTCGGGGTACAAGCAGAGATCCGACGCTACTGATTGATGATTCATATCCTGGGGTTCTGCTACCTCATTATGAATTAATCCGACAATACGGCCTTGAGGCTCAATTTACTTCTGGTCCTTGGATTTTAAAATTGGAAGCAATTCATCGGTCAGGATTAAAAAACACACTTCCATATCTGTCAGAAGAAGATTACTCGGCCCGATTGGTCGGTGGTGAGTACACGTTCTTTGCAGTCTTTGGCTCTGACAAGGATGTTGGGTTGATTGCTGAGTGGATTTCTGATGACAGGGACGAGAGGTCAACCACTTCTTTCCAGAACGATTTGTTTCTCGCAACCCGAGTGTCTTTCAATGATATCCAGAGTACCGAAGCGGTCATAGGAATTACTTATGATCTCGATAACAATTCACGAGTATTTGATGCACGTATTGAACGTCGGATATCCGATAATTGGTCTTTTCGAGCGAATGCCCAGATTTTCTGGAATGCTGAAGAAGATCCATATTTGAATCCAGTCGGACAGGATGACTATCTGGGCCTAGTGCTCGAATATCATTTCTAGCTACCGACTTTGTCTGAACTTCATCTCGGTACACCATGCATAACTCCGGCGTACTGTATGTAGTTGCCACCCCAATAGGCAATTTGTCCGATATTAGCGATCGGGCTCGAAAAATTCTAGCTGAAGCTGATTTGTTGCTGTGTGAGGATACTCGACATACTAGCAAATTACTTCAGGCGTACGGGATAATAACCAAAACCCGATCATTCCATGAGCATAACGAGAAGAAGTTACTTGCTTGGGTGTTGGATCGATTACGTGAAGGACAAAATATTGCGCTGGTCAGTGATGCTGGGACTCCGTTAATTAGTGATCCAGGGTTCTCATTGGTTCGGGAAGCTCGTCAACTTGGACTGGAAGTATCCCCGATTCCTGGGTCGAATGCAGCAATTGCAGCCTTGAGTGTGTCGGGCATACCATGCCACCGTTTTTGCTTTGAGGGGTTTTTACCTGCTCAGGCAAAGCGTCGTCAGAATGCTCTTCGTAGCCTAGTGCATGAATCCCGTACGCTGGTCTTTTATGAGTCGAGTCATCGCATCGAAGGGTGTTTAATGGACATGCTTGATGCATTCGATTCCGATCGACCCATCATGGTAGGCAGAGAAATGACTAAGCTCTATGAGACTTTTTTTTACGGGAATATTGATGAAGCTCTACGGTATATCAAAGCAGACGAAAACATGCGTAAAGGGGAGTTCGTTCTGGTAGTAGGAGGTAATCAGAATGAAGATTTTGAATGGAAAAGAGCCTGTGATCTCATTGATCGTTTATGCCGTATGCTTCCTCGAAGTGAGGCCTGTCGTATTGCTGCTGAAACATTTTCAGTGAATCGAAAGCGACTGTATAGCTGGATGATCGAACAAAAGCGATAGAAATCCTGATAGTCGGTAGAGTTGCAATCACATTTTCCCGATGGTGATGCGGAAAAGTACTGTTTTACTTTGTATAACAATGGTAGCATTCAGTCTGGGAGTCGGCCAGGCAGTCGCAGTATCCATTACGATATTGAGGAAAGTCCGGGCTCCATAGGGCAGGGTGCCAGGTAACGCCTGGGCGGTGTAAGCTGACGGCTAGTGCAACAGAAAATATACCGCCTTCGAATTTATCGGAGGTAAGGGTGAAATGGTGTGGTAAGAGCACACCGTGCTTTTGGTAACAGAAGTGGCAGGGTAAACCCCACCTGGAGCAAGACCAAATAGGGATCCTGAAAATGTGGCCCGCATTGGATCCGGGTAGGTTGCTTGAGATATCTGGTGACAGGTATTCGAGATGAATGGCTGCCCAAGACAGAACCCGGCTTATCGGCCAACTCCCTTTTCTGCGGATTCATGGAACTTCGCTCAAGACTTTGCCAAAATAGTGAAAATGAAAAGAATTTGACTGATGTAAAAATTTACGGAGGCAGTGCTTGAAATTTCTCTGAATATGTCCCCATCCGTAATCTTGTCCAATTACCATAATTTCTCATCTTCGTGTGACTGAGCCCTTCGAAAAGTCTGATCCGATTCAGAGCGCATATCGTCCATTGGCAGAGCGAATGCGTCCGACATCAATTGATGATGTATGTGGACAACAACACATTCTGGCGCCTAACAAACCGCTCTATCAATCCATTCAGAGCGGAGCGATTCATTCGCTAGTTTTTTGGGGACCGCCAGGTACCGGCAAAACTACTCTTGCCAGGATTATTGCAAATTATGCAAATGCCGAATTTGTTGCAACTTCTGCAGTTTTAAGTGGTGTCAAGGAAATTCGGGAAATCGTCACAACGGCCCGCAATCTCAAGGAGGAAGGACAAACCAAGACGGTCCTGTTTGTTGATGAAGTCCATCGCTTTAATAAATCTCAACAAGATGCTTTTTTACCGCATATCGAAGATGGAACGATTATCTTCATCGGCGCAACGACCGAAAACCCGTCTTTTGAATTGAACAACGCACTACTCTCACGGCTACGGGTGTATGTTCTCAAACCATTGACCAAAGATGATATTACCCGACTCATTTATCGAGCGTCATATGATCATGTTCAAGGTCTTGGGCAACGAAATCTCAAGATTTCCGATCAAGTCATTTTGTCCCTTGCGATTGTTGCCGATGGTGATGCCCGTTCCGCTCTCAATATTCTAGAAATTGCTTCCGATCTGGCCGAGGATGCGAATATCACACAGAATCTAATTGACGAAATTATGGAGGGAGGATTAACTGGTCGGTTCGACAAACGGGGAGATTATTTCTACGATCAGATATCTGCTCTTCACAAGTCTGTCCGTGGTTCTGATCCAGACGCTGCCTTATATTGGCTTTGCCGGATGCTGAATGCTGGTTGTGATGCAATCTATATCGCTAGACGGGTAGTTAGAATGGCTTCGGAAGATATTGGCAATGCTGATCCGAGAGCACTTCGGCTAGCATTGGATGCTTGGGATGTACAAACCCGACTAGGTGATCCAGAGGGTCCTCTGGCCATTGCTCAGGCGGTTGTCTATCTCGCTGTAGCTGCAAAGAGTAATGCAGTTTATGCCGCTTTCAACCAGGCAACTAAATTGGCTGCTGAAACCGCCTCCATGGAAGTACCAAATCATCTGAGGAATGCCCCTACCAAATTAATGCAATCACTAGACTATGGAAAAGGATATCGATATGCACACGATGAACCTGGCGGATATGCGGCCGGTGAAAACTATTTCCCAGAAGAAATGGAACGGGAAATATTCTATAAGCCGGTTGATCGGGGACTTGAAATCCGTATTCGGGAAAAACTTGAAGTTCTCAAGAAACTGGACTTGGAGTCTGGATCGAAGAATTCTTGATTCTTGATATCAAAACAATAAAGCGTTGTTCGAGTTATTATTCAAACCAGTATAACAAGAGACAATTTGGGTACGTTCTTTAGACCTTTCCCACGCTAGATTTGTTAGTGGGAAAATTGGTGATAATTGCTTACTATGGCCTTCCAAAAGTCTGACATCAAGGGGATTATGACACCAATTTTTGGATCAATCTGGTCTTTTTGATATTTTTATGCAGTCAGCGTCAGGAGTATTGCCGATCTGTTGATTCCAGGCGAGTAGAGGCGCAAGCGGATGCGAACACGGGCCTGGGGCTTGAGCAACATTGCAAAACGGGTATTATGGACTACCAGATATAAGTTAGATACTGCTACTCGGGACGCCAGTCGATCCCACTACGGGAACTTATGCGTGGTGGTCAGTCAAACGGTCACTTCTCCTACCTGGATTGAAGGCTTCATTCTTCGGTCATATCTACTCATGACCTGCTTGATACTAAACTTTTAGTAAAAAAGTCAGCACTTTCAATAATTTTATGGAAATATGGATAACTCTAAGTCTCAAGTTTAGCGTGGGAAACTCATACCCAGCGTAAAAGCCTCTTGTAGTCGTTATATAATGCTTATAGCAATATGACTTGGTAGTTTACTCATGGTCAGAAATCCACAGTGTTTCGCGCAGCTGGTACGATGCAGGTTTCACCCTGCGGTTCTTGAACTTCTGCGTTTGCGGCGTACTGCGGCCTGGGCCGTAGCTGTAGAGCGAACCGTTGCACAACATTCAAGAGGGCGCAGGAACAGAGGAGGCGCTAATGGACGGTGATCAGAGAAGGGAACTGGAATCCTTTCTCGTGCAGACGGAGGGTGCCCCACCGCCGGTGTTTGTCGGAAGGGTGGGAGTGCTTGAGGACATTGCGCTGGCGGCCGAGCAAGCGTGGAAGGGTCCGGGTTCGGGCCTACACGGGATGGAGAAGGCGACGCGCATTGTCCAAGGCGCCCCCGGGGCTGGCAAGAGCTCGATCCTGAACGAGATCGCCCGTAGCCCAGAGAGGTTGCGGCGGGAGGGTGTCCCTGTTCCGTTGGTCGTGATGCTCAAGTCTGGCGAGATTGAGGAACCCGTTGACATCCTCGAGCCGCTGGTCAGGAGGATCAATTCGTCAGCTGCCGGGGATTTTCTGTCCCGATACAGTCGGACAATCGCCGGCGAGGCTGGAGTTGGTCTTGGTCCGGTCCGGGTCGGTGGCCGGGTAGAAACGAGTGCAGAGACGGCAAGGCCGAGGGCACGCTGGAACTTGTTTGGAGCGTGGGTTGAACAGAACGGCGGATTCGACCGACCGATTGTGCTTACCATTGACGAGGCGCAGCGGTTTGATTATGAGCGGAAACACCCGATAGCAAAATTGTTTCAGAGTCTCCATGACGGATGTGGTCTACCGATTGTACTGGTGCTGGCTGGGCTCAGCGATACCGAATACTCGGCTGGTAGGATGGATCTGACCCGCATTCCGGTTGGGCAGGTTCACAATATCGGCTGCTTTCCGGACCATGAGGTCGGAGAGTTCATGGCCAGGTCCTGTGCCCATTTTGGGATCGATATCGCCGGATTCGAGCAGGAAGTCAGTCGGCTGGCCGAACCCTGCGAAGGCTGGCCCCGTCATCTGCATATCGTTCTAAAGGCACTGGGCAGTGAGGCACTGAAGACCGGTAACCTTGGTCAAGTGGAGTGGAGAACCGTCTTCGATAATGGGAGGGCTGGTCGGGAAGCCTATTATGCCAGCCAGCAGTCCGAACAAATGGAGATTTCGGCCAGACTGACTGCCAATGTCATGTCGGTCCTGGACATCGGTATCAATCGTCCCGATGTGATCGACCTGATCGAGAAGAACATTGGAGAACATCCCTCCGACCGCCTGCCGACCGACATCAAGACGGCAGAGGAATTTCTCATCCATCTCCTGCACAGAGGGGCTCTACAACGGGATTCCAGGAAACTCTATACCTGTCCAATTCCCTCTTTTCGAGCCTACCTGCTTGAACAGGGAGGAATGGTGCAGAACCATTCCCAGACCCTCGAGCCGGCTTGACCTTTTCCTGCTTTCGTCCGGAATAGTCTGATCTCGGCTCAAGTTCGACGTAGAATGCTTATCCGCTCGTTGAGGTGCGGAATCCATCTTCGAAAACGAATGGATAGGCATAAAACATGTTCATTGAACGGGTTACATATATGGATTGACTGCAAACTACCCGCCTGAGAAAAGACCGGCCAGACCTGCACAAATCGCCAGATTTTCCTCGGAATTCGGGTAGAATCGCCCGAGCATCGCCGTGCGCTGCAAGTCTTCAGTTCATGAATCCGTGATCATGGCACATGATATCAATGCGTTATGTCAGGATTTCTGGTTTTCTGTCAAACATTAATTATCAATTTTCAGAATCCATAATTAGATTCAGTTTCCAATCCCCTAACTTTGGTTATATGCTCCAGTACAAGTATTCGCAAATTCCATCGACATACTTATGGGCGAAAAAGTCCGCAAGGAACGGTTAAGGAGCCGACCAAACATTAACCCTCGAAAGAATTTCGTTCAGTTATTCTCCGATAATTTACGAGCCAACACAAAGCTCATTCTCTCATCGCAAACCAATTCAGTTGTCTGAATATCAGAGGCCTGAATCGAAAGTCTGGAAAATATCTCATCCAGTTCTCCTGGCTTGACCGTATAGTCGGGATTGAATCTTGGATTGGTCTTCAAGAATCGCGTGTTGAAGGTTTTATAGAACAACCATCCATTCGGGCGAATCCAGTCCGGCAGAATGGGTAGCAGGTTTCGATTGAGATAGCGAACAACAACCAGTAAGTCGAACAGGCCATTACTGAATCGATAAGTGTCTAAATCACAGACCATACAGGATAGATTTAGCCCACGCTCTTGTGCGGCCTTCGAGCAATCTTTGAGGGCGGTCTCGGCTCCGTCACAGGCAATCACGCGATAACCAAGTTTCGCAAGATACAGTGCGTTCCGACCCCGGCCAGCGGCAACATCAAGAGCCATGCCCTGATGATCGAGTTGATCCGCAAGTTGAATGAATTCGGGTTCACCCTTTGGGTCAAGAACCCCAGATTGTCCTCGATCATACTTGATGTTCCAGCGAGTAATATCCGGATTGGCCACCCAATGAGTATCCTGTTTACTCATGCATGGATTCCGCTAATCCTTTGTGCAGTTTACATCCATCAGAGACCGCTTGGAAAAGGTTGAACTTCGACTCGATCACCTGCCTTCGCCCCAACTGAATCATCCGGAAGAATGATAAAACAGTTAGCTTGGTTCATGGAGCTCAATATTCCAGATCCTTGCTCTCCAGTTGATGAAACAACTGTTTCACCCGATGAATCAATAGACAGAATACCCCGTTGATATTCCATCCTGCCAGGTCTTTTGCGCAAGTCTGATACGGTTTTTATCCATAATTTTGGTTCGAAAAATGTCGCTTCTCCGGTTAATTTTGAAATGGCAGGTTTGACAAAAATCTGAAAAGTTACCATCACCGAGACCGGATTGCCGGGTAAGCCAAAAAACAGTGAATCGTCCAGTTTGCCAAAAGAAAGTGGGCGCCCGGGTTTGACTGCGACTTTCCAGAAAGCGACTTGTCCGAGTCGGTTCAGTATGTCGCGAATGTAATCTGCATCGCCAACCGATGCACCAGCTGTTGAAATGAGAAGATCCACCTCATGGGCAGCTTTTTCAATGACATTTTCAATCATATCGGGATCATCCCGAACTACGCCCAAATCAAAAGGATCAACACCAAGATTATTCAGCATTGCATGCAAGGTATATCGGTTTGAGTCGTAGACTTCACCAATTTGAAGTGGTACGCCGACTGCTTTAAGTTCATCACCAGTTGAAAAATAGCCGATTCGTGGTTTTTGGAATACTTGGACTTCGACTAAACCAAGTGAAGCCAAAAGTCCTAACTGAGAGGCTCCGATTCGCGTTCCTTTGCGGACCACTACATCACCAATACGAATATCCTCACCGGCATATCGAACATTACTGCCGTGCTTTTCTCCGGTACTTATCACAATTTCATCGAAATTTGCTTGTACACGTTCTTGCATGACCACTGAATCGGTGCCATCAGGCATGACTGCGCCGGTCATAATTCGGACACATTCACCGGATTTTACAGAACCACGGTATGGAGCACCAGCCAATGCTGTACCAACTAACCGGAATTGTTTCTCCCCAGAGTTCGGCAAATCGGTTCCGCGAAACGCGTAACCATCCATGGCTGAATTGGTGTGATTGGGAACATCTGCAGGGCTGGTGATATCGACTGCAAGCACTCGACCCAAAGCAGACATAAGAGCAATCGTTTCACACTCTTTTTTTGGTTCGACTATCTGCATAATTCGTGCCATAGCATCACTTACAGTAATTGATGCAGTATCGGCATCGCAAGAAAAGGTCTCTAACTTATCGTTCATAGCGTTAATGACCTCAACTCTCGCGATTCCATTCTCCGGATTTTCCACCTGCTTTATGCACCAGTCGTACGTCAGTTATTTCCATAGCACGGTCCACTGATTTGCACATGTCATATACTGTTAACAGAGCGATTTGTACGCCAACTAAAGCTTCCATTTCTACTCCAGTCCGTTCAGTTGTTCGTGAAGTTACCTGACAGAATACAGATTGATGATCTTCTTCTAGTTCTAGGGAAATATCCACATTTGTTAACATTATGGAGTGGCATAGAGGAATTAATTCGGAAGTCTTTTTTGCGGCCATGATGCCAGCCACACGGGCTACAGCGAGCACATCACCTTTTTTGGTGTTGGCAGACTTGATCAATTCGAGTGTTTTGGGCGACATATTGATTCGACCTTCAGCAATCGCAATGCGCTGGGTTTCTGTTTTATCTCCGACATTAACCATGTTTACTTCGCCATCCTTAGCCAAATGAGTTAACCTAGTCTCGGTCATTGCGATCTCCAAAAAAATTGTATTTATGTATCTGACTTATCGAAGCAACAAGGTATGATTTCTGTATTGACTTTCATAAGTTTCGTTAGTTTCGCATTTCAGTTGTTATTCAGATTGATCGGATAAGTCAAGTTCGCCAAGATTGTATCAGTAGTTTTGAATATGGGGTAGTTGTGATTGCAGCGTTGTTGACCAATCAATCGTGCGTCATGAGAAAATTCATTGTAATTTTGGTGAAGACTGCAAAAAATATGGGAATAATAAGGTTGATCCTGTTATATAAAAAGAGTATCGAAGTAGGGCATCGGTCATTGCGACTTCATCTACAATCCGAATGATCGACCTACTGAACACCGAATTCGATCTCTTCCATTCAATATGCAAATTTCCATATGAAAATCTCACTTTTTGAGCGATCTGGAGAGGATCAGCCGATTCTCGCCTTAGTGCTGGTGCTAGTTGGAGTTCTTACTTTAGGTTTTCAGGATTCACTAATCAAGCTGATGTCGTCCGATGCATCATTCTGGCAAATCCAAGCATTGCGCTCTATTGGCAATATCGCCTTTACGCTAGTTTTAGCCATAATTGGTGGTGGGCTTGCACTGCTGATTCCCCAAAACCCAAAAGCTGTCTGCCTGCGATCTTTTCTCCTGATTTGTACCATGTTTTGTTTCTTTGCAGGAGCACCTTTCTTATCGTTGTCTCAAATGGGTGCAGGACTTTACACCTATCCTTTGTTTGTAACCATACTCGCTGGTCCTTTGCTTGGCGAAAAAGTCGGGATATGGCGTATCAGTTCTCTGAGTGCTGGATTGCTAGGCGCATTGCTCGTCTTTGAGCCTTGGCATGATGACTTCTCAACTGTTCAATTGCTTCCGATTCTCGCTGGTCTCTTTTATGCTGCAAACATCATTACCATTCGTCATGCCTGTCGACACGAAAGCCCATTAGCTTTGGCCTTTTTCGTTGCAGTTGGTTTTACCATTTGCGGAGGAATCGGCATTGCACTACTCAGCATTTTTCCTCTTCCTGTATCCATCCAAACCGCAATGCCTTTTGTTGCGATAGGGTGGCCTGAATTGACGGTTGGCATTTTGGCTTTGATCATTGTTACCTCAATCCTAAATCTCACCGGAAACATTTGTCTCGGACGGGCTTACCAAACAGCTGAGAGTAGCTGGTTGGCACCGGTGGATTTCAGCTACCTGATTTTTGCTGCAATGTGGAGCAAGATTGTTTTTGATGAATGGCCCAGTGGACTTGATGTGGCAGGAATGATACTGATCGCTGGAGCTGGAGCAATTACTGCATGGCGGGAAAATGTGAAAGGGATCTCCGCTCCCAAAACGGCAAAAGTTCGCTCCCGTACATCAAGGCCACTTTGAATGATGGCATCGACTTGTGAAATACGATCCTCAATAAAATCTGATGTGCGATGTACCTCCCATCCAAATCATCTATACCCATACGTCAGTACTCAAATATCTCTCTCCAGTATCCGCTAGGATCGCAAGTAGATTTTTTTCTCGATATTTCTCGGAACGGGCCAGTTCCAACATTGCCCAAGTAGCAGCTCCACAGGAAATTCCAACAAAGATTCCCTCCTGTTCGGCGAGACTGCGAGTGGTGTTATAAGCCTGTTCAGTAGTGACTGGAATGATCCGGTCGAACGACTTCATATCCAGCGTATCAGGTATAAATCCCGGTGCTGTCCCCATAATCTTGTGTTTACATGCGATCCCTTGACTGAGTATCGGTGAGTCAGCAGGCTCCGTAGCTACGATTTCAAGATCTGGAATGTTGGGACGTAGGAATCTAGATAATCCACTGATCGTGCCGCCGGTGCCAGTGGTCATAACTACAACCGTCAAATCTACGCCAAAATCCTTTTTGATCTCATTGGCAGTTTGCTCATGTGATTCAGGGTTGGAGGGGTTATAGTGCTGTCCAACAAAAAAATATCCTTTCTCTTTCTCCAGTCGTCTTGCCTCTTCAATCGCGCCCACTGTTCCTTTCTCGGCTGGAGTCAGAATGACTTCTCCTCCGTAAATCTTGAGAATCAATTTCCGTTCCTGACTCATGTTCTCAGACATCACAAAAATTGATCGATATCCCTTGACTGCAGCAACCATAGCCAAACCAATACCCGTATTGCCAGAAGTAGGTTCAATAATTGTGTCACCAGGTTTTAAACGACCATCGGCTTCTGCATCTTCAATCATGCGGAGTGCCGGACGGTCTTTCACCGATCCACCGGGATTAAAACTCTCCAATTTGACCCATAGATTGGTGTCGGTATTTCGCCCGAGCCGGTTTAAACGAACGATCGGGGTTTCGCCGATACATTTTAGGATGTTGTCGTATTTCATTCAGTGTTTCTAATAATGGATTGTAGTAACTTCATAGATAGCATAGGAAAAAACAGGTCAATGTAGCAAGATTAATCGTTTTACGTTTATGACATCACTACTGGTTTTTCGATTTCTTACAGACAGTCAACCAAAGGGTTTACTCAGCAGCTTACGACTTTGTAAAAATCCAACGATCATTGCATCACGCTTTTCACTTAACTCCTCGGTTGTTGCTTCCCTACCTTCTTCAATCACGCCATCATATAAGGATTTGGCTAAATCTTGAGTCAATTCAACTTCGCCAAGGTCGTCCCACCATCTTCTGAAACTATCGGAATACCGATTGCAAAACTCTCGGAGGCCACCAGGACCAGCACCGAGATGGAACAGCATATGCGGGCCCATTGCAGCCCATCGGAGTCCGGGACCCGCCCAGACTGCCTTGTCAACATCCTCAACCGAAGTAACCCCATTTTCCACTAGGCTGATTGCTTCACGCCATAATGCAGCCTGAAGCCGGTTTGCAACATGAGCAGGAACTTCCCTGTTGACGCGGATCGTGATTTTTCCAATTCGTTTATAGAATTGTTCAGCGATTTCAAGTACACCATCTGCGGTTTTTGAGTTAGTTACTAATTCCACCAGAGGGATTAAATGCGGTGGATTAAAGGGATGGCCAAGGAGAAACCGAGATGGATTTTTCCAGCCACCTTGCATTTCACTTAGCATCAATCCAGATGCAGATGAAGCAATAACTGCATCGGGTCTGAGATGCGTTTCAATTTCCTTGAACAGCGAGCATTTCAAATCGAGACGTTCCGGTACACATTCTTGGACAAATTGTGCTTGTCCGACCGCCTGATTAGCGGTAGTATAGATTTGCAAGTTATCCGGATTGCCCTTTTCGGTCATGTTCAATGCTTCGAGAGTTGGCCAGGCAACCTCTACATAATTCTTCAAACGTTGTTCGCTTTTAGGTGCGGGGTCGTAGACATGGACGCGTAACCCGGCTGACAAGAATAATGTGGTCCAGCTTGAGCCGATTACTCCTGCCCCCAATACTGCAACTTGTTTAATTTCAGACATCTGCTTGGGTTCCAATTACTTCAGTCAAGAGCCGGATTTAATGGTGAAGCTGAGGTCAATCCACCATCGAGTGTATAGCATTGACCAGTTGCAAAGGAAGCAGCATCGGAGGCAAGCCAAGATGCCAACTCTGCTACATCTGAGGGATGCCCAAATCGGCCAACCGGATGTCTAGCCAAAGCACTCTGTCTTGCCTTGTTTGGATCATTAGCTACAGCGAAAGCAGAGTCAGCCATCCCAGTCATTATCCAGCCGGGCGAAATTGCATTGCATCGAATCTTCGGTCCGTGATCAATTGCGATTGATCGTGTTAAGCCATGCACGAAGGCTTTTGATGCGTTATAGATCGCCATGCTAGGGTCAGCAAGGGTTCCTGATACCGATCCCATGTTGATAATCGCTCCTCCGTGATGCATCATTGGGATAAGCTCACGTGAACAGGCAAACACCCCAAAAGCATTGACCCCCATGAGCGTTTGCCAATCTTGATCGGTCGTCTCTAGAATCGTTTTCTCAATCTGCAAACCCGCATTATTAACCAGAATGGAGAGCTCTTTGAATAAATCCTCAACCATTTTTCCTAGACGGGTTACGTCTTCCATACACGATACATCGGCCTTGAGCCAATTTGCTTGAGAAGGGAAATCAAGCGGTCTTTCACTTCGTCCACAACAAATAACGGAAGCACCTTCCTCAATAAATTTCTCAGTAATCGCCCGACCTATTCCTTGACTTGCACCGGTAATGACTGCGTTTTTTCCAGTGAGTGCCCCTGTTGGTTGATTAGTGTTCATAATCAAAAGCCGACTTGATCCAAGCCTTTGAGTGCCAACCGTTGGCGAGCCTGTGCAGGGGTTGCCACCTGAAAACCTGATGAAATAATACCAGATTTGATCTTTTGAACCTGTTGTGCATTGCTGACTGCCAATTCTCCCTTGCCAATCCAGAGGCTATCTTCCATGCCAACTCTGAGATTGCCGCCCATTTCATAAGCTTTGGTTGCGAATGGCATCTGATAGCGGCCTGCCGCCAAGACTGACCATTCATGATCATCACCAAACAATTTGCATGCGATTTGGTGCATGTGCAGAAGATTGTCAAGATCAGCGCCAACTCCACCCAGAATACCGAATATCAACTGTATGAATAAAGGCGGTTCGATTAGTTTTCGATCTACGAAATATGCCAGATTATAAAGATGTCCAAGATCGTAGCATTCAAACTCGAAACGCGTCCCATGTTGATGGCCAAGCTCTTTCAAGGCATATTCTATGGTCTTGAATGTATTTGGGAAGATAAAATCTCGAGTCATCTCCAGAAATGGCTGTTCCCAATCAAATATCCATGAGTCATACTTCTTTGCCATTGGAAAAATTCCGAAATTCAGAGAGCCCATATTCAGGGATGCCATCTCAGGACTGGCCTTCAAGGCCGCCGCTAGTCGCTGTTCAATCGACATTCCAAGACCTCCACCAGTTGATACATTTATTACTGCTTCACACCGATCTCGGATGCTCGGAAGAAATTGCATGAACGTCTCTGGCCGATAATCAGGTTTTCCATTATCAGGGTCACGAGCATGCAGGTGGATAATTGAAGCACCTGCCTGACAGGCTTCAACAGCCGCATCTTCAATTTGTCTAGGAGTAATTGGCAAGTACGGGGACATACTTGGGGTGTGAATACCCCCAGTGACTGCGCAGGTAATGATTACAGGCTTCGACATCTAGGTAGCAAGTGAATGATGATTCTGAATAGTCGTGTTGGACTAGGCACACGCAATCGATTATTTATACACGCATTTGTTGAACTTGTGCGGTCAATCCTCCATCAAGCACCCACAACTGCCCCGTAGCATAGCTTGACTCATCACTTGCTAACCAGAATACCAGATTTGCAACATCTTCCGGGGTTCCATAACGGTGAATTGGGTGGACGTCTCTTGCCGCTTGATAGTATCGATCACTGTCACTTCCCTCACCAAAGAAACTCTGTAGCATAGGCGTATCGATGAAACCGGGACAGACCGCATTTACTCGAATATTCTCGGGACCATGGTCACAAGCCATGGCCCGAGTCAGGGCATGCACTGCACCTTTCGTTGCACAATAGGCTGCCAGTTTCGGATCAGCAATGAACCCGTCATAGGAACCGAAGTTAACAATCGATCCACCGGTTTTACGCATCAGTGGAAGTGCATATTTTGAAGTCAGAAAGGTACCACTCACATTGATCGCAAAAATTCGGTTCCACTCATCCAGTGTTGTCTCTTCGATGGTCTTTTCGATTTCAATGCCAGCAGCGTTGATGAGAATATCGAACCGATCATGATGACTCTGGATGTGTTTTGCCAAATCAATCGCACTTTGTTCGCAGGTTACATCATGTTTAAGGTATTTCACATCAGAATATGTTGGCTCAGCCAAGTCCAGAGCATAAACCGTTGCACCTTCTCGTATCAATCTCTTACAAATCGCCTGGCCAATACCACCGCAACCACCAGTTACAACGGCAATCCGGCCATACAACGGTTGAGCTGGATTGCTGTTCATTTCAAACAGGCTCTTTGGTAAGCACCTAGTACCAGTCCATGAAAATGATGCACTGCATGTTCACTCATGCCACTTTGTTGGGGGTCGACAAGGTATCGCCCTTGCTGAAAGCCGGGCGTACGCATTCCTCGTTGTACGCTTTCCACCAATCCAATATCCTCTGGTTGTAGGATTTCATCAATAAATCGAATTGCCTCGAGCTCTGCCTCAATAGGTTGTTCGGTTTCATAAAAGAAATCAAATTCTTCATGGGTTTCTTCAGGGCCTACTGGGATGAACTTCCAGACCATAAAATTCCCTCTGCCAGGATAACGCAACAGTGCAATGTTTGGCCATAAATACCAAACTGCATGATCAGTAACTGTTGCATTGGTCACATCGTAAGCCTGGTTGCTTGACAAGCCTGCTTTAGCCATGTGACTGGAATAAATTCCGTGAGTACGAACCTGATAACTATTCATATCTACCAGAGTACAGAAATCCTTATGTGCTACTGGGCAATGATAACATTCCAAGAAATTATCAATAACAGTTTTCCAGTTTGCCTTGATGGTATAGGTCAAGCGATGGGCAAATTTTAACTCCGCAATATCTGGTGCAAACGAGCGAATCTCTTGTCCCAAGTTGCCAGATTGAGTGGATAGAGACTCCGCTCCAGGGTCTAGATTGACAAATACCAGATCGCAGAATATCTCGATCTGAATCGCGTCAAGACAAACGTCTTCGGCAGAAAAATTGCTGATATATTCAGATCGTCGAGCGGCTTGTAACTTCCCATCTAGCCGATAGCTCCAGGCATGGTAAGGACAGACGATCAGATTTCGGTTGCCTTCACCTTCAAGTAATTCGTGTCCACGATGTTTGCAGACGTTGTAGAACGCTCTCAACTCTCCCGAATGATCACGGATAGCAAAGATCGGTTGCCCTTGAATTTGGGCAGTGAAGTAACTTCCGGGTTGTTTTAGCTTTTCTGCATGACAGAAATACTGCCAGCTACGGTAGAAGATCTGTGATCTTTCGATATCCAGAAATTTTGCATCATTGTAGCAACTTGCGTTGAGAGACCATGATTTCAGAGGGTCGGTTACATAGCCGCTACTGATTCGATCAAATTCCTCTTGTTCCATATCGATTACTCTTGGCTCAATCGAAATCTTAGGTGATATCCGCTGAACGTCATACTTTGAATTTGTGTGGATTTTAGTTTTTTAGCCAAAGCAGTGTGTGACGTGTAAGAAATAAACACTATCAAAGCGAATACGAATTTGGAGCAAACCGCAACATTGAAAGAATGTACCATAATTTGTTAATGCAAATTGGTGTTGTTAAAGGTTGGACGATCTCCAAAACAACAAACCGGTAATTCTAATCCAAGGAGTTTCAGATTGGATTGAAATCCGTTGTGGAAAATTATTCTCAATTGTTTGCCCGTATTGTTCGAATTCGTCCAATATATTCAATTTTCATGTTTTCAAAGCCTTAAGGGGCCAAACGTTCAATAGACCAATCATTCGTATTTTTCGTATACAGGAATCGGTCATGCAATCGATCCGGACCACCCTGCCAGAATTCAATGGAATCCGGACGGATCCGAAAACCACCCCAAAAATCAGGCAAAGGAATCTCGCCCTTAGCAAACTTCTCTTTCATCCGCGCAAACTGAGATAAAAGTAACTGTCTCGACCCAATCTGGTTGCTTTGTTTCGAAGCCCATGCTGCGAGCTGGCTGTCCTTCGGTCGTGAAAGAAAATATTGCATCGACTCTGTTTGGGTTATCTTTTCGGCTTTTCCGGTTATTCTGACCTGTCGGTCCAACATGTGCCACGGGAAATGCAATGCAACTTTTGGGTGGTTGAAAATCTCTTTGGCCTTCTGACTACCATAGTTCGTAAAAAATACAAATCCTTTCTCATCGAATGATTTCAACAGGACCACGCGCTGACTTGGTTGTCCATCTTGTCCAACCGTAGCTAGAGTCATTGCATTGGGGTCACTGATTTTTGCTTCGATTGCCTGTTGAAACCATAATTCGAACTGGTGAATCGGATTTTCATTGAGATCATTGCGTCTCAAGCCGCCCTTGATAAAATCTCTTCTGAATGCTTCAAGATCCATACCACAAACTGTCTGCTATATTTTGTTTTAGTCACCAAATTTGAGAGTCATAGAATGTTTCATTTTTCTTTCGTTTGCAATACATTTGTTGGTCATTCTGTAGCGAAATTCCTATAACCATATCTATAAATCGAAGTCTTAAGGTTTGCCGGAATTGTCGTTACAACGTTGCATCATGGATCACATTCAAGCTGAAATTTCTTTGAGTTTTTCAGCAGTGCCTTGTATCCAATGACTTTATAGAAAAGAACTGTTCAATCGAGTATTCACCACGATTACTGTCGTGCCGGTTGGAGGAATTTTCAATTTCGGATTTTGGTATACATTGCTTGTGCTCTTGAGAATTGTCAACAAAGTATATTCTGTACCTCTGGAGGCTTGGATTCACAACATCTAAAGTGGATTCAGTCCAGCTCTCTACAACCTGTGGATTCACAGCTCTTTATTGTTCATGGGGCGTGTCTCGAATCATCTTGCTAGCTAAAGCAAGCGGAATGGTCTGGAATCTGCTCAAAGAAGGGAGCAGTTTGTCTGGATAATATTTTGCCAGCTCATTGATCATTGATCAGTGATCATAATTATGGCAATCCCGAGTTCAAATGCCCAGATATTTTTGTTTTAATTCAGCATTGTCCTTCAATGTAGTGGGGAAACCATCCCAAACCACTTTGCCTTTTTCGATGATGTAGTGATAGTCAGCAATCCGATTGAGTTCTTCGATGTTCTTATCGATTAGCAGAATGGTCATGCCGGATTTTTTAAGTTCATCCAGGCAATGCCAAATTTCTCGTCGAATGAGAGGTGCTAGCCCTTCTGTAGCTTCATCAAGGATCAACAGCATGGGATTCAGCATGAGAGCCCGCCCGATCGCAAGCATTTGTTGTTCGCCCCCAGATAACTGGTTACCCATATTATTCAGTCGGTCTTGTAGTGCTGGAAAAAAATCGATAACCCGATTAAGCGTCCAAGGTGACTTGCTTGCTGAAAAATGATTAGCCCCGACTAAGAGATTTTCTCGAACACTGAGATTGGGGAAGATCTGTCGCCCTTCGGGCACCAGTCCAATTCCATTCTGTGCTACTTGATATGGTGCATGATGATCAATTCGGTTGCCAAGGAAGGTTATTTCGCCCGAACGGCATGGGGTAATTCCCATGATGGAATTGACCGTAGTCGTTTTGCCCATGCCGTTACGACCAATCAGTGTAGTGACTTTGCCTTGCTCGATGTGTAGGCTCATGCCAAAGAGTGCCTGAATTGAGCCATAAAAGGTTTTTACACGCTTAAGATCAAGCATGATCATCTCCTAGATAAGCGCGTTGAACTTCGGGATTGGCGCGGATATTTTTCACGGTATCGGTAGCAATGACTCTGCCATTTACCAACACAGAAAGGGTATCGGCCAAACTGAAAACCGCATCCATATCATGTTCAATGAGCAAGATGGTCGTTTGTTCTCGGAGTCCGGCCAGAAATCGAATCATCCTCGCGCTTTCTTCCAATCCCATACCAGCCATGGGTTCATCTAGGAGCAACAAGCGAGGTTTCAAGGCCAGAGTCATAGCGATTTCCAGTTGGCGTTGTTCACCATGAGACACCTCTGCTGCGAGGTACCGGGCACGGTCCTCTAGGCCGACCATTTGTAAATAGGTCATACCACGGTCAAGCATTTCGTGATCTTTGTGTATCGGTGTCCAGAATCGGTAAGAGTGACCATCAGTACCCTGAATTGCCAACATGACATTTTCAAGTACAGTCATGGGTAGTAACACACTAGTAATTTGAAATGAGCGGGCCAGACCTAATTTCACCCTATTTGGGGCTGATAAAGAAGTAATGTTATGACCGTTAAATTTGATTTGGCCCGCATCAGGTATGAGTGTTCCGGAGAGTTGAGCGATCAGAGTTGTTTTACCCGCACCGTTGGGTCCGATAATGGCGTGGATGAATCCGGGTCGGATTTCAAGGTCAATATGGTCAGTCGCTACAATCCCCCCAAAACTTTTGCATAGCCCCGAGATATGCAATAGCGGTCTCGTCATTTTGAGGATTGCTGAGCTTTGGAATCCAGTTTCGACAACATACCATGGATACCACCCTTCCCAACTAGAACTAGCAGGACCAATAGTAGTCCAAAAGGCAAATGCCAATATTCCAGCCAAGATGGATTCAGAAATTTCATAAATTCCGGCAAATACTGTTCGAGAAATACAAAAGCGCCGGTTCCGATCAATGGTCCAAACAGGAACCCCGAACCCCCCATGACCACCATGAAGATAAGTTCTCCAGATCGAATCCAGTTCATCATCTCAGGACTGATGAATCCAGTAAAATTGCCTAAAAGCATTCCGGCAAGGCCACATATTACTCCCGAAATCACATAGCATGTTAGGCGATACCGATATGTATCAAAACCCAATAACTGCATACGCTGTTCATTGTGTTTCGCTCCAACAATTACGCGACCAAAGTGCGCATGAACCAATCGGTGCACCAAAAACAGAGTTAACAGCAAGGTTGAAAATATCCAGTAATAGAGGGCAACCGGACCCTGCATAGTGAGGAAGTCGGGAAATTCACTTCGAAGATAAATGACCAGACCATCATCTCCACCATACTCTTCAAGACTGACGAAGGTGAAGTAAATCATCTGACTAAAGGCTAAAGTAATCATAATGAAATAAACCCCTTTGGTACGCAGACTTACTAGTCCAGTCAAGAGTGCAAAAATAGCACTCACAACGACAGTTAAGCCAAGATGAACCCAGCCATTATAAATATCGTAGTAAGCGGGGATTCCGACACAATAGGCTCCAATTCCAATAAAGGCGGCATGTCCAAGGCTGACCATGCCACCGTATCCCATTATCAGATTCAAACTTGTTGCTGCGATTGCCAGTATTAGTCCTCTGCATAAAAGATCCAGCAAGAATGGTTGGTTGGTCCACAGGAAAATCCAGGGGGCTCCTGCAAGGAAGAACAAAATTATGCAATAGCAGCGCCCGGATACTGTTGATGGAATCCAACCCATTATGGACGAATACCTGCAGGGGGAAAGAGTCCCTGTGGTTTGAAAGCCAGCACGATCGCCATGAGGATATAGATCAGCATCGCAGACAACGCCGGTGCAGCTGTCTCGGCATGATCTAAAGACATAAATAGTTTCATTAGATCATCAAGATATGATCTGCCCAGAGTGTCAATTAGACCGATTAGGATAGACGCATAAAAGGCACCTTTTACGGAACCGATGCCTCCTACGATCACAACTACAAAGGCGATGATGATGATATCGTTTCCCATGCCGATACTTGCCTCAGTAATTGGAGCGATGAGCATGCCGGCAAACCCTGACATGGTGGCACCAATTGCAAATACAATCAGAAACAGTTTGTGGATGTTCACGCCTAAGGCCTCGACCATGGTTTGATTAGAAGCACCAGCTCGAATGATCATTCCAAGACGGCTGCGGGTAACTAGAACACTGAGGATGCCGGCTACAAGCAGTCCACCAGAAATGATAACCAGCCGATAGGTTGGCAGTTCCAAGGTTCCCAAACTTACCTGACCGTCAAGGAATTCCGGAAGGGGAATTGCCATCCCAGCAGGGCCCCAGATAATATGTACGATGGCATCGAAAATCAAAATCAATCCAAACGTTGCCAAAACTTGGTCAAGGTGATCAGCACGATAAAGGCGTCTGGCGACTATCCATTCAACGAGTGCACCGACAACAAACATGCCAACCAGAGCAAATAGCACAGCGATAAAGAAAGACTCTCCACGAGCCACGATCGAGCCGCAGAAATAGGCACCGATCATGTAGAACGACCCGTGGGAGAGATTAATGAAATCCATAATCCCAAAAATCAGGGTCAATCCGGACGCCAAGAGGAATAGTAACAGTCCGAACTGCAATCCATTCATCAACTGGGTCAGTAGTAAGCCCCAGTCCATAGAGTCATAACAATCCGATAGGTTCGTTTCAATGTTTGGTTACATCTTGCATTCACTAGCATAGGGGTCTTGATGATTCTCGAACACTGTATCAACGATTCGAGTAGTCCAGCGTCCTGCATCGTCCTCAACCACTTCTCGCAAATAAAAATTCTGGATTGGCATATGATTATTGCCATAAGTATACTGTCCACGCACTGAATCGAAATTTGCCGCTTTTAGGGCCGCCCGTATTCCGTCCTTATCCTCCAGATTTCCACCTACAGCTTCTAGTGCACTGTGAATCAACATAATCGAATCATAAGACTGAGCACCGTAAAATGAAGGGTATTTACCGTGTTTTTCGAGATATGCAGAGACAAATTTGCGGTTTCCAGGAGTGTCCAAATCTGGGGACCAGAACATGGTCATCTTTGATCCAAGAACTCCTAACATTCCTGCTTCCTGAAATCGGGGCAAACTAATGGAATCCACTGTGAAAACGGAATATAAGGGGAGTTCATCTTGCAGGCCAGCCTGTTGATATTGTCGGATAAAGGCCCCTCCAGCTTTGCCCGGATAGAACACAAAGAGTCCATCGGCTCCGGATGCTTTCGCTTTCGCTAATTCTGCTGAAAAATCCAGTTGGGCATCTGCTCCCCACTTGGTCAAGTCCTTACCAACCAACTCACCTTGGAATGTTGACTCTGTACCGGCTACTACATCCTTGCCCGCTGCATAGTTGGGTGCCATAATATAAAGTGATTTTACACCCTGCTCAGTTAGGTATTGCCCCATGGCCATCGGTGTTTGATCGTTCTGCCAAGAAGTCGAGAAGAAATTCTCGTGACAAAGAACTCCAGCCATTTTCGAAGGCCCGGCATTGGCACTAATCAGAAATTTGCCAGCATCCAGTACCGACTTACTTGAAGCAAGCAAAACATGTGACCAGATATATCCCGTTACAAAATCTACATCGTCCTGCTTAACTAGCTTGTCGGTTTTTTGTTTGCCGATATCCGGTTTGAAGCCATCATCCTCGAAAATCAGTTCCACATCAAGGCCGCCCATCTGATTCCCGATATGCTCTAGCGCCAATTCGACCGAGTTTTTCATGTCAACTCCGATTACTCCAGCCGGTGTCGTTAATGTGGTTACGAAACCGATTCGTACCGTGTCTGCAATAGTGGGTACAGTGCAAATAGAAAACAGCATAGCCGGTAAAATGGCACGCGTCAGATAATGCAGTCGTTTCATGAATTTATACCTGATATAATATGTTTTGGAAGGAAACTATACGCTGTAACTTTGCGTTGTTAAATTCATTTTTATTGTATCTGTTCTTGTATCTGTCTTTCAACCAGAATGATCACTCAAATTATTTTCGATTGCCTAGGTATCGGAGAAACTCGAAATCCCAACAGTGATTTCACCCTGTTTTCTGAAGTGATCTGACAAATCGGACATGTGATAACAATTGTTTGAGATTAGCGAGTCGTTTCATAGGGTGATTGGATGCAGATGTGTCAATCGTTTACCTTCGAACCAACTTGAGCATTTCCGGTAGACCGATTGCTTCCACACCTTCTGATAATGGATATCTACTTTCTCCCGAATGCACTACAAAGGTCCGATCTGGCTGTACATCTTCAAGTGCAATATGAAAGCCTTTTGATATCTTGGGAGTGGACCCGAATTTTACCTCTATGGCCCATTTTTGAGATAATCCTGGAAATTCCAAGATCAAATCAATTTCAGCACCAGCAGATGTTCGGTAGTAACTGGGCAGTATTCTAGATTTGGATGAATTGATCAGGTTTTCAATAACAAAGCCTTCCCAGCTTGAGCCAATAACAGCATGTCCGAATAACGCGTTGCGATTGTGGATATTCAGTAGCGCATGAAGTATTCCACTATCACGAACATAAATTTTTGGTGATTTAACCAATCTCTTCTTGATATTCACATGGTAGGGTTGTAATCGCCTAATCAGCATCAGTCCAACCATAAGGTCTAGGTATCGAGCAATTGTTTTATTGTTGACAGCAAGACTTTGTGCCAGTTTCGCAGCATTTAAAATACTGCCTTGGGCATGAGCTAGCATGACCCAGAAACGGTATAATGATTCTGCTTGGATTCGCGGTCCAAGAAGAGGGATGTCCCTCTCTAAATAAGTCCAGATAAAGTTTTCTCGCCAAATCATACTTTGTTCATTCGTCTGGGCAAGAAAACTGTCGGGAAATCCACCTCGTAGCCAAAGATCTTCATGCTGAGTTTGCTTCACCTCAAGTACATCAAATGGCGGCAAATCGACATAGACAACTCGTCCGGCTAGGCTTTCGCCTGATTGTTTTAGAAGTTCTATAGAAGCAGAACCGAGCAATAGAAAACGACCAGTTTTATATCCTCTGTTACGACCTCGGTCGATCAATCCTCGTAGTGATTGGAATAATTCAGGAGTTCGATGTACTTCATCAAGTATGACAAGTTTGTTTTGATGCACTTCTAAAAACTGATCTGCGTCGGAAAGTTTATTGCGGTCACTTGGTCGTTCCAAATCTAGATACAGACTATCACGACTTTTGGCAATTTCTTTGGCTAAAGTTGTTTTGCCCACCTGCCGCGGACCCAGTAGCACAACTGCAGGAAACTGCGCTAGCAAATTTACGACTTTCTGGGTGCATTCTCGCTCAATCATCCTTGTAATTATGACATGAGAATATAAATATTCAAGGATAAAAGTTCATGCATTCTTTGATTCTGAGGGAGAAATCGCTGGTCATTTGTAAGAAAATTAAGGGGCTTATAAAGAATGGTTGACAATTCCCAGTAACATTTCAAACCCTGATCTTGGCAATTATCTGCGATTATTTGCAAATTCTGCGGTAATACCGGTAATGTCCGGTTAGCACGGCAACACTTGTCATTCCCATTCTTTATAAGCCCCAAAATTAAACCTGCGAAATACTATGTTACATTTTGTAATTTTGTTGGACTATATCTAATGATCTGCTTTGCCTAAAGTGGCTGTAGGAGTTTTTATTGTGTGGTAAGCAGCAAGCTCAAGATTGCAGTGTCTATTACGAAGCCGCCGAGCATTGCAATCAGAGGTCAATTCTCGCGCTGGGCCATGTCAGCTCTCAGTGGTTCAAAAGACAGATTCATTTTTGCCTCCAATTGGTCTGTTTGCATAACTGCAAAATTCATTCGTTTGCCAAGTTCATGGTGTATCCATTTCCTTGTCGAACTAAGCTGATTCGTTACGGGATAATGAAAGAAAGTGTAATCTTTAGAATTTTGTGTCAGAAATCTTGAAATCAGACTGCTCTTCGTCAAAATTTCAGATATAGTTTTCTCTCATTCTTCGGATGCAACAGGATGAAGAATTTGGTAATCTCAACTACAGCATCTTGGTCAGATCTCCTAAATCGCCAACATCTTCCGCTGTTACTCACTTTGTGTTTAGCTATGTGGCTACACGCAACAAATACGTTGCTTACTGCAACAACCATGCCAAGCGCAGTTGATGAGATGGGTGGGTTGAATCTGATCAGTTGGACTTTTGCACTGTATTTGATGGGATCCATTGTTTCTGGAACCGCATCTAGCATTCTCGTTACTCAGCATGGACTACGCACCACAATGATTACTGCGACTCTGGTTTATGTTGTCGGTACTGTGGTCTGCGCAACTGCAGTGAACATGCCAGTCGTGTTGATAGGCAGAACTTTTCAGGGCATGGGGGGTGGATGCCTAGTTGGTACAGTATTTATTGCACAGAGCCGGTTTTTCGATCCAAAATATGTACCTCGGGTTGTTGCTATGATCTCAGTCGTTTGGATGATGGCTACGTTCGCAAGTCCCATGATTGGTGGGGCATTTTCGACTTGGGCAGATTGGCGTTATGCGTTTTGGGCATTCGCCTTTCAGGCTGGCTTATTGGCTGTAATCATCCGTCGTCTGATGAGTACATCTGATCCAGCAAGAAAAACAATAACAACCAGATTGCCGTTAATTCGTCTCGCATTGTTAGCGATGGCCATACTGATGATGTCAGCTGCCGGGATGAAATTCCACGTCATTGTGTCCCCCATACTGATCATCGGTGGAATTATCTGTATCGTTATTTTTGTTTATCGTGATGTCCATTCGATGGATAACCGTATGTTTCCCCAAACTATCGGAGACTTTTCGCATTCGCTGAATAACGGTATCATGACCATTCTCCTGCTTTGTTTGAGCATCATGTCATTATCTATATATGGTCCATTAATCTTGATCAAGTTGCACAACATGACACCATTTACTGCAGGTGTGATATTGATGCTGGAGTCTTTAGCCTGGGGGATCATGGCATTGACTTTCTCAAGTACCCCATCGCAATACGAACATATTTTGATCCGTTTCGGGAGCGCACTCGTGCTGATTGGACTAGTGGCTTGCTCGATTACTTTTCCATACGGGCCAATCTGGTTGATTGCATTATGCTCCATGATTTCAACCGGTGGATTCGGCATGATGTGGGGGTTTATCATTAAGCGAATTCAAGGGTCTTCGCCCCAACAGGAGAAAGACCGTGCTTCCTCCTTAATTCCGATCACACAGCAGATGGGTTTTGCTTTGGGTTCTGCACTTTGTGGCTTGATCGCAAACTCTCTGGGCCTGACTTCTGGTTTGTCCATCGATCAAATCCAGACTGTTGCATTCTGGATCTTTGCTGGATTTATTCCTCTGGCCCTATGTGGGAATGTTACAGCTTGGCGATTTACGCGATAAATTGATCCTTCAGGACTTTATTCCTTAAGCTTATAACCGGTTTTGAAAATCCACCAAGTTAAGGCAATACAAATGACCAGAAAGGTCGCGATCATACTGAGACTAATCACGACGCTAACATCGGATATCTCATAAAAACTCCACCGGAACCCACTGACCAGATACAAAACCGGATTGAAATATGTGACCTTTTGCCAGAACTCAGGGAGCATGCTCACCGAATAGAAACTGCCACCCAAAAAAACCAGTGGAGTAACAACTAGCAAAGGAATGATTTGCAATCGTTCAAAATTTTCAGCCCAGATACCAATCAAAAATCCGAACAGACTAAAGGTGAAAGCGGTCAGTAACAAAAATAGCAACATCCATCCCACATGGGCAACATAGATATCCACAAATAGACCTGAGGTAGCCAGAATCACCAGCCCAACAATCACTGATTTGGTTACTGCTGCCCCAACATAGCCGATCACAATTTCGAGGTGGGAGATCGGAGCAGAAAGTATTTCGTAAGTGGTTCCAGTAAAGCGTGGAAAAAATATTCCGAATGATGCATAGGTTACACTTTGGGTCATCAAGGTCAGCATAATGAGGCCAGGTACGATAAAAGAACCATACGATACGCCATCAATTTCTGTGATGCGAGAGCCGATTGCTGATCCAAAGACCACAAAATACAAGGAGGTAGATATGACCGGAGATACCAGACTCTGAAAAATAGTGCGTCTGGCCCGATCCATTTCATGGTTAAAAATAGCCCTGATTCCCGGAATATTCATCGATTCCTTTCCTCCTTATCCATTGGTAGCAAACTTTGATTCTGCATGTTTCAGAATTTCAACACGTTCATCAACCAGATCCATGAATATATCTTCCAAAGAGCTTTGTTCAGTCTTTAAATCCTTGAAACCAATTTCCATGGAAGAGAGATCTTTCAGCAAAGTCGTGATTCCGGTTCGCTTCTTGGTTGTTTCATAGTTATATACCAGTATTCTGCCATCTTCCTGAGTATATAGATTGTATCCCGAGAGTTCTTCCGGTATTTGCATCATAGGCTCTTGCAGTTCTAGAAACATCTGTTTTTTCCCCATTTTTTGCATCAGGTCGGTTTTCCGTTCAACAACGATAATTGAGCCGTTATTAATTACCGCTACTCGGTCGGCCATCTCTTCTGCCTCTTCAATGTAATGCGTAGTCAGAATGATGGTAACCCCACTATCTTTGAGTCGATGGATGAGATCCCAAGTCTCTTTTCGCAGGTTCACATCAACCCCTGCAGTTGGTTCATCAAGAAACAAAATTCGCGGTTCGTGCGAGAGTGCTTTTGCAATCAAAAGACGGCGTTTCATACCTCCGGATAGTGACTTGATTTGTGAATATTTTTTGTCACCCAGACTGAGGTCAGAGAGGAGTTGGTCAATATATTGTGGATTCGGGTTCTTTCCAAACAGTCCACGGCTAAAATTTACAGTCTTGATAACTGATTCAAATGGCTCAATGGGTAATTCTTGCGGCACTAGGCCAATCATTTTGCGGGTTTTCTGATAATCGCGAATGATGTCGTGACCATCGACCGTAACACTCCCCGAACTTGGGCGAACCAGGCCGCAAATGATGCTGATCAGTGTGGTTTTTCCAGCTCCATTCGGCCCTAATAAGGCGATTAGCTCGCCTTCTTGAATGTTCAGATCTACTCCATTGAGTGCAACATGCCCGTTTTGATAAACCTTGGATAGGTTTTCAATTGTGATGTAGGGTGGCATGCAGAATCTGTGTTTACTTGGAGGTCAGATGGAGGGGTTGTGCGAGAAATGCTAGTATATCACACCGTCTTGCAGGCTTAAATTTTAAAGAACTGTATTCGGCTCCTTTCCAGTCAAATGAATGAACATGACCTTCATCGTGATTGGGTATTTATTGGCATTTGTACACTGCCCACAATCCCGAACAGAATTTTAGAAGACCAGAAAATTTATGCTGGCGAAACTACCGAATTTATCTACTTAACTAGAAACGGAAAAATGCCCACCGAACAGACATAATTTGATCAATAAATGAACCAGCATCGGACCATTATTGAAATATGGCTCATACCCAAACAGGATTACATCATACGAATTTTTCAACTCGAGTCTTAGAGTTATAAACAGGCACGAATGGACGAACTTCAATGAATGAACCTGTCCCATTTTGGCTGGTTCTACCATCTGAGACTTGAACAGTAACATTCTATCCCTTAAAATGTTTTTTCTATAAACCGGAATTTAGTCGTTAAAATCCCATTTACAAATCAAGTTATAAGAGGTCAATTTAGCTGTGTGTACTGTATGCGGATGTGCGTCACAAGACAAGAACCATGGTCACCATGATCATTCCCAGAAACATCACCACCATCATCAACACAAATCAGATCATCAGCACTTACACTTTGGCCGAAATGACGCTCGCACATCGGTTTGCGGCCTAGAGGAAGATCGAATCATCGAAATTGAGCGTGATATTCTCGATAAGAATACTGCTTTTGCGACTGCAAACCGAACATTATTTCAGGACCATAGCCAGTTTACTATCAACTTGCTCTCCAGCCCGGGGGCCGGTAAAACTAGTCTTTTGGTAAAAACCATCGAAGAGTTGCATCAAACTCTGCCGATTGTGGTCATTGAAGGTGATCAGGAGACCTCCAACGACGCTGAACGTATTCGCGAGACCGGTGTTCATGCCGTTCAGATCAATACCGGTAAGGGTTGTCATTTAGATGCCCATATGATTGGTCATGCTATCGAACATGTGGATTTCAAAACGGGTGGGCTTACCATAATCGAGAATGTTGGTAATTTGGTTTGCCCCGCTGCCTTTGATTTAGGCGAATCAAGCAAAGTGGTCATTCTGTCGGTAACAGAAGGCGAAGATAAGCCGATCAAGTATCCAGACATGTTTGCTGTTGCAGATCTCATGATTCTAAGCAAAGCAGACTTGCTACCCTATGTGAAGTTTAATGTTGATCAGGCTATTGAATACGCGCACCGAGTGAATCCGGGTCTCAGAGTGATCGAGTTATCGGTAGAAACTTCTATTGGAATCGATGAATGGACACAATGGCTTTTATCGGGCGTTCACGCATCACACCAAAACGTATATGTAGAACAGGAACAAACCGAGGTCATGACCCATGCATGAATTAGCATTGGCTCGCAGTCTGGTTGAGATGGTTGATGACTACGCCGCCGATCACAATGCTAGTCATGTCAAGCGGGTAAATTTGCGCCTAGGTAAGATGTCGGCAATGACTCGTGCACTTGCGATCTGTTTTGAATCGGTATCGCGTGGTACGGCATGTGAGGGTGCTGAACTTTCGATTGAGGAAATTTCGTTAACTGTGTTTTGCTCTTACTGCGACAAAGTCAATCAACCTTCCGGTCCTTACAGTTTCCGATGCTCGGATTGTGGTATGCCTACTCCAAAAGTCGTGACTGGGCGTGAGATGCAGTTGGTATCGATTGAACTAGCTACCGAGCCAACGAATTGGCCGCGAAATCTACAGGATGATCGCGTAGTCTACACCGCAAGTGGATAGAAATGTCATCGAGTCAAGACAACAATAACCTTTGGACACTTGTTCCACATCAGCATCAGGGCCCACACCGTGAGACAGCGATAGACGCTCATACAAAGTCGCCTAGCAAGCATAATGGCCCCTTCAAATCGGAAGGTATATTGACTTTCATGGGAGCACCCTATTGTCCTCCCGATCGCGACGAGGTACGAAAACGTGCTGCCAAGATTTGCTTTCTCGGCGCTCCATGGGATCTCGGTACGATCGTACGTACTGGTACATCCAGTGGACCTCATGGAATTCGTGAAGCGTCTGCACAGTATTTTTCCTACATGTTTGAATACGATGTTGACCTGTTGACTTTCTTTAACGTTGTGGATTGTGGCGATGTCCCGATTGTTCCGGGAAACAACGCATTGTCCCAACAATACATTTGTGATTATGTTACGGAATGTCTTGAGGGTGGAGCGAAAGTGATCCTCGTTGGAGGCGATCATTCGGTACCAATTCCAGGTGCACGAGCACTTTCCCAGCATCTACAACGGCATGATCCACAAGGTCGAATGGGCTATTTGCATGTTGATTGTCATTTGGATGCTGCTGTTGATTGGGCGGGGATCGAAATTACTAATGCATCGGGGCCCACTGAAACATTCAAATTAGCGAATGTCCATCCAGAGAATATGGCGCATATGGGCTCAAGAAACGGACTGAATCCCAAGGATTGGATGGATTTCTGGGTGGATAACAACATGCCAATCTATCCCATGTCAGAAGTTGTGGAGCGTGGGGTTGAAGCTTGCGGGCGCGATATTTTGGATCGTGCATGGAATGGCACAGATGCGGTTTATTTATCATGGGATACGGATTCTATTGACTGTAGTTGTATGCCCGGCACGAGTTGCCCTGAAAGTTATGGTCTCACCGCTCGCGAAGCGCTTGCATTTGCTAGGCTGGTGGGGCAGTACGGGGTAGATGTTCTGGAACTTGCCGAACTTTCGCCGGTTTTTGATATTAGTAAGATGAGTGCAAAATTGGCATGCAATCTTGTGTATCACTATCTTGGCAGTCGAGCAAAGACGATGCGCGAAAACAACCAGCTTCCATGAACCAATGACGTTATTACCACTAGTGAAACCCAGATTAAAATATTAAGCATGAATCCAGTAAAGGCATATAACCATCTATTCTCTCCTCTAGGAGGAGAAAACGCGGATAACTATAGAACACCGGGCCAGATTTCTTTCCTTCGATCAAAGTTCATGTCGCTGAACGATCCAGAGTTGTCAAATACCGATGCCCCTTACGTCTTTATCGGCGTTCCTTTTGATGAAGGCAATGTCGGAAAACCAGGTTGTGAAGATGGCCCTCGTGAATTTCGAGTTGCTTCGCTTGATTATTTCCCTTTTTGGTTTGAATTCAACGTTGATTTGCACGGTACGGTTATTGATTGTGGGGATGTTTCTATGCCGCGTGTTAGTCCAGAGGTTGCTCGGCAGCGGATTTATGATGCAGTGCTGAATGCTCTTAAGGCCGGAAAAACACCTATCTTGTGCGGCGGTGATCGTTCTATATCAATTTCTGCAACAAAAGCCCTGTCCGATTATTTGGGAGAAGGCAAAAAAATGGGCTATATGCATCTCGGTGCCCATCTGGATATGGCGGACAGTTGGGCGGGAGAGCGCAACGTGAGTACCTGTACCATGGCACGAATAACGGAATTGAAAAATTTAGATATGCGTAATACCGCACATATTGGAGCTAGAAATTCGTTTAATCCGAAAGATCATGTTGATTTGGCAAAACAACGCGGATTACGATTTCATCCCATGCATGAGGTTCTGGAACGCGGGGTTGATTCAGTCATTGACGAAGCGGTTTCAAGTGTTTGGGAAAATACTGACGGTCAGTATCTGAGTTTCAATTTCAATGTTTTGGATTCTTCTGCAGCACCTGGTGTCACAGCGACTGAACCGGGTGGCTTAGAGTCACGGGAAATTATGCGTGTTGCCTCACGCATTAGTAAAGAAAAACGCGTAAGTGTGTTTGATGTCTCAGAGTTGTGTCCGATGTTTGATGTCAGCGGTTCCACTTCACGTACAGCAGTTTGTGTTGTTCTTCGAATCATGGCTGAAATTGCCAAGCTAAAAGGTGAGACGCTCGATGAATCGCTTCGCCGACAGGGATGGAAATATTGAAACGGAAATTCAGAAATCACTTAGGAATATCCATGGAGGTATTATGAATATTCTCTCAATTGTTATGCGTATGCGAACAAAAATTCTCGCTGTCTGTTTTGCATCACTTTTGCCCCTATTCACATTGACAGCTACTATGGCTCCACTTCACGTTGCGGCTCAGGAACTGAATGCACTGGTATGGTGTGACCACGCTGATGATAAGTTTCTTCAGCCATTTGAAGAAACGCACAACGTTAAGGTGAACGTCAAGACCTACGAAGGTACAGGTGCTGCACTATCGATCATTGAGCAATCATCTCCGGGAGACTGGGATGTACTGGTTGTCGATGCGCCCGATGCACCAACTGTTGCAGGTTTGGGGTTGCTTCAGCCGTTTGATGAGTCGCAATTGCCGATCAATGACCTTTTTCCAGATCTAACACAAGCGCCGTTTAATTATTTGGACGGAAAACGCTATACCGTTCCGGAGAAATTCGGGTATTACGGAGTTGCCTACAACAAGGATAAAGTTGATCCTGAGGACATGAAAACTGCCGATGTGATGTGGAACTCAAAATACAAAGGTCGTGTAGCAGTCTACGATTACTACTTTCCCACCATGCAACTCGTTGCAATATCGATGGGTATAGCTCCAGACAACATCACGCTCGACGACTTGGAGGTGATTCGTGAGAGATTGCTTGCGATGAAACCCAATATCAAGATGGTTGGAGACATTGTTAGCGTACAAAATGCCCTAGTGAATGGCGATGTTGACATTATCCTGAATGCCGCCGAGTTTGTGGTTTCAGGCTTAATGCCCACTCTGCCCAACCTGGACTGGAATATATTTGAGGAGGGTGGCTTGATGTGGATTCAAGGGCTCAGTATATTCAAGGATTCGAAAAACAAGGATTTGGCACTTGAGTTTGTCAAATATGTTATCAGCCCAGAAGGTCAAAGCAGACTAGCCACTTCGGAATGTTATTGGGCAATGCCATCGAATTCAAAAACCCAATTGTCCGATGCAGAACGCGAAATATTGCGTTGGGAGGAGCAACCAAGCTATCTTGCACGTTCTGTTCCCTCAACAATCAGTCGTCCCGAAATTGATTCGAGGATGTTAGATATCTGGACAGAATTTCTACAAAAGTAACCGATAGATAGACCATAGCAATGCCGAATGTGTTGTCTAGACGGCTCCACGTTCGGCGTTGTAAGTTTGAATACCGTTGTCGGTATGTTGAGATATGGCCAAGGAGAGCAAGTCACTAAAGCTCTTTCATGTTGATTACACTCGGTGGGCATTCCACCCAGCATTGTGGTTCACCATTTGTTTTTTCTTTTTCCCACTGGTTGTCATGCTGGGAATCAGTTTCTGGCAACGCGTCTATGGGAGACTGATTGCGACTTGGGATCTGGCAAATTACATCAAGTTTTTTAGTAGTGATTACCTAATTGATTCGTTAACCAACTCGCTAGAAGTTACTGTACTGACGACAGTCATCAGTATCATTCTCGCATATCCGCTTGCCTATATTCTTGCTTTCAAAGTTCCAAAACGTGTTCAGGGAATTTTGCTGTTGCTTTCCGTGATGCCCTTTTGGACTGCATATGTAGTCCGTTCTTATAGTTGGTTATTAGTGATTTCAGAAAATGGAGTTTTGAATGTATTTCTCAACAGTTTGGGGTTGATCGACCAGCCTCTGGAAATGGCCTATAGTCAAGGTGCCACAGTACTGGGGTTTGTCCACTTCTTTACTATGCTGATTACACTCACGATCTATGCGAATCTAGTTCAGATAAAGCCTTCATACTGGAAAGCTGCGGCGGATCTGGGGGCAGGTCCGGTGCGAATATTTTTTCGAATAACTCTACCATTGAGTTTACCGGGTGTTGTGGTTGGGGCATTCATTTCATTTGTTATTGCGATTGGTGATTACATTACTCCGCAGATTCTTGGTGGGGGTACCGATATTCTGTTGCCCCAGGCGATCATGCTACAGATATCTCGGGCCGCTAATTTTCCGATGGCATCAGTGATGGCTGTGACCTTGATGGCTGTGGTCATAATTGTCTATGCGATTTCCGCTAAGCACATGAAGATGGAAAGGGTTTGATCATGGTTAGTAGGCTACGAAATTCACCCGCTTATCTCTATTTGGCATTGGCCTTGTCGTTCATTTATCTTCCGGTTGTCATACTGGTTATCTTTTCATTTCAGGACGGAGTACTGCCGGTGCCACCCTTCAATGGTCCAAGCCTGGAGTGGTATCAAAAAATGTTTGAGAATGAACGTCTGATTGATTCGCTGATTAATTCGGTAGTAGTTGCCATCACTTCCTCATTTGTATGCACCTTACTTGGTTTTCTAGCGGCTTACAGTTTGGCTTATCGGCAACCTCGATTTGCCAAAGGAATTCAATTCGCTCTGATCGCACCGTTGACCGTGTCGTACTTGATCATTGGAATTGGGCTACTGGTTAGCTTGAATATTATGGGTATTTCAAAGTCGCTTTTTGCAGTGGGGATTGGCCATGTAGTGATTAATTTGCCGCTTTGTTTCGCAATAATCTATTCGCAATTTGGTGACCATCTCAGTAATATTGATCGTGCAGCACGCGACCTTGGAGCTAGTGACTTGCAGACACTTGTGCGGGTTATTGCGCCGATGATGAAACCATCCCTTTTCGCAGCATTTTGTTTGGCAACGACCTTGTCATGGGATGAATTCATTATCGCGTTTCTACTCAGCCGTTTCGAAGTGACCCTGCCGGTAATTATTTTTGAAATGTTGCGGGCCGGACTAACGCCAGAGGTGAATGCCGCAGGTACGCTCGTTTTTGCTATTTCCTTTACGGTAGTCGGTGCTGCTGCTATTGTCATGATGATGGGTTCGCGACCGAAATTATGAGTGAGAATCGCTTGAGACTGGAGGGAGTATGTCGTGACTATGGCACGGTCAAAGCCGTTGATAATGTTGACTTGATCGTCGAACAAGGGGAATTTCTTGTCCTTTTGGGACCATCGGGAAGCGGCAAGACTACCCTGCTTTCGATGATGGGTGGGTTTACCGAACCTTCCTCTGGAAAAATCTATATTGGGCAGGAGGATATCACCGATATGCCGCCAGCGTCCCGACCTACAGTTACTGTTTTTCAGGACTATGCACTTTTCCCCCACATGAGTGTTTATGACAATGTCGCTTTTGGCTTAACCATGCACAAAGTATCAAAAAATGAGCGTACTCGACGGGTGGAAGAATCGCTTGAAAAGGTCGGTTTGAAGGGTTTTGAAGGCCGCGGTATCCACCAGTTATCGGGTGGTCAACGCCAACGTGTCGCCTTAGCAAGAGCGATAGCGGTCGAACCTGCAGTTTTATTATTGGACGAACCTCTAGGAGCTTTGGATTTGAAAATACGGCATCAAATGCAGGAAGAATTGGTGCATTTGCAGAAGAGTTTGAATACCACCTTTGTTCATGTAACTCATGATCAGGATGAAGCGATGAGCATGGCCGACAACATTGCCCTGATCAATCATGGCAAGATTATGGATTATGGACCTCCTGAGCGAATTTATCTTCGTCCGGCGAATCGATTTACGGCAAATTTTATGGGAGACAGCAATATGATCGAGGCAACCATAACCTCACAACAGGATGGTTCTGCGAGTGTTGCCAGCCCATTTGGAGTCTTTGAAATTCCATGCCAATTCCAGTCCGGTACAGAAGTGAGCATTATCTGGCGTCCAGAGCAGATCCGAGTAGGATCCGATTATCCGTCAGAAGGAGTGGTCCATCTAGGTGAGGCTAAAGTTCTGGAAGTTGTCTTTCAGGGGACCCACCGGCAGTGCCATGTCCGTTGTGGTGCCAAGATGGATCATGACTTGCTTGTGAAGGTATCCCCTCGAAACCCAGTTGTTTCTGGAGATATGTTAGAAATATACGCATTTGAATCCGACGCCGTGATACTCACAGATTGATCAGTGAAAATGACTGTATTTACATGATGGATTCGATCAAAAGAGTGCAATAACCGAATACTGCAGTACCCCTTCGTTCGATGAACTGATTATCCGATTTCTGTTTTAAGGTGCCACCGACAAGCTTCTTGCAGTATTGGCTTGGCGATCTCGGATCATAGAAGAAAGCGCTAAGGATATCTCGTACGATTCCATTGCAGGATACCCGATCATCAGATATACCTGTTCGGTTTATTGGTCTTTTTTCGCTGATACGGTAGTGGATTCCATTGTTTTTGGGTTCGAAAAAATCTCAATGAGTCCCGCACCGAGTACAAGTAGGCTACCTGTGATTTCACGAATTCCAAAAGGTTCACCGGTTAACAGGGCGGCGCTCCCAATGCCAATAATTGCTTCGATCTGAAATAAAATCGCTAATCTTGCTGGATCTACATTTTTTGATCCCCAATAAAGTCCCCACATGATCGGGATGAGATAACAGATACTCATTAAGATCAGCCAGGGTAGTAGCTGCAATATTTGATCGGTCTCTGGTACTCTATTCGGGGCAGTAGCCGGAATCAACAGTAACAACATTGAAATCAGTGTACCGAAGAAGAAAAAAGCAAAAACCTGTGCAAATACATCCGAGTCAGAGGACTGACGGACCCTAGTTACACCGAAAGCCATAAACAGGCCCGAAGCCAGAGCCATGGCATCTCCAAGATTCAAGGAAAGACGAAAGGAAGAGTCGATATTCAGAATTGTGATCATGCCTCCTATGCTCAGTAATAAAGCAAGTCCTCGATAACGAGTAAAACGACGCTTCAGAATCAATATCTCGATCAATGTTGCCCATGCTGGCATGACATAGAACAGGATCAGTGCTCGGACCACATCGGTTAACAACAGACTTTCGTAATACAGGACGAAAGCTGCACCGATTAATAATCCGGAATCGAAATGTTGAAGGCCAAAGGATTGTTTGCGGGATAGGCGAATCGCAACAAATGGGATTAAGCAAATAACCGGCATAACAAATTGACTGGTGGTTACAAGTGCTGGTTCTAAACCATGGTCTTCCAGTGCTCGAATCGGTATCCAGAACAAGCCCCACAATGCTGCTGAAAGTGCAACAACGAGTTCTGGTCGGATGGATTTTGCCAAGCGGATCATCCAGATTCAACACATCCGGTTATTGCATAGGCAACTCTTGCGTACTGGCTATTGCCGGTACAGCTATAAGGCCTTTGGCTGAAAAATATTGTTCATTGTGGGTGCGATTGAAATGCTCAATGATGGCCATTTGACTAAAAGATATCCTGATCAGGGATGTCAAGTTCATCAAGTTCCCGAAGTGCATTACTGAAATCCTGTTTTTCTCCATATCGGGGGTAATCATGCATTTTTATGTAAGGTCTTGAATTCACTTCAACCAAAATACATCCCTGATCGGTATAGGGTTCTTCAATACTCCGTTCAAAAATCACATCAATACCCAACACGTTTGCATCAAAACTCCGTACCACATCAACAAAAAACTGTTTATTGATTTGCGGTATTTTGCTCTCGTCGATGGTTTCAACAATGCCTCCGGTAGCAAGTGCAACCCGATGAAAAAGTTCTACCTTTTGACCTTCATTCGGAATTGATGATAAGTCTAGGCCTTGTTTTTTGAGATGCCTTTGAATCTTTAATGACTTGCTGATGGGATAGACAGTTGGGGCGGGTTGCATCTTGTCACGAATTCGGTTTTCTTCATCGATCAGCTCAGTAACTGTATGTTTTCCATTGCCGAGTACGTAAGGGGGATACCGCCGAATCACGGAAATCAGATTATCTCGGCCAACGAGAACTCGATAGTTCGCACCAAGCAGATATTTTTCGATGATGGTCGTGGGCCACCAAGCCTTGGCCCAGAATATTGCCTTGTAGAGTTCATTGAACGAAAAAATCGGAAAATAGCTACCGCGCGAATATCCGCTGACGTTGGGCTTGATCACCACCGGAAATCCGTGTGTGCTAGCAAAACGGTGAGCTTGCCATGGCCAGACAAAAATCATTCCCTGAGCATGTGGAAAATTGTGCTTTTCAAAGTGCTTGCGGCACAGGATTTTGGAACGGCAGCTTTTTCTAACTGCAAGGGTGTTGTAATTGCTACAGTCATGCATATACCGGTTACTGATCCAGGTATAAATCAGTGAGTTGAGTTTGCGCATGGGTTTATTTTGCTAAAGATGTGAATCGGTAACGGATGTGATTCTGGATCATTCGCGTATAGACTGGTTTTTCTTTCAATGTAGGGTTGCGGTTACGGGTGGCTTTGGCTAGAGACATGGTTAATTTGCGAATCATTAACCAGCGCTCGCGATTGGTATAGCGTGAATCCAGAAGATGAATAGGCATTGGTGTAAACAGGTTGATTTCAACAATCTGAAAATGTCCTTTCGTAAACTCTTCAATGTTTTCAGTGCGAACACATAATCTGGAAATCGGGAAGCGTCCAATACTTTCCATATATTTTCGAATTTTTGATTGTTGGTCGTGATCTAGTTGATCGGTCAGATCATAGTATGAAGTATGTGGGTTATAAATACCATTGACTGGGCGGCGTTCTTCATCGTTCTTTGCTTCGGTGATGCTGAATGTGGCAGGTTGCATTGATTCGGACGATTCCCAGAGTAGAAATATCTCGAATTCCCGCTCACCCGTTGCCGATTTTTGTACTAAGTAAGGGCGGTTCGCTTGCAGGACTTCGTTTTTGATTTGCTGGTATTCGACTTCATCAAGTGCACAGTAGACACCGTCGGCGTTTTCTCCCCACTCTGGTTTTAGCCAGACGGGATACTGATTCGGTTGAAATTCATCCTGCAGATTATCAATATCGAGACGCCACTGTTCTGGAAACATGGCATTCAAATCGAACTTGGAAAAAACCCCTTTTTCTAGATTGAACCAAGGTGAGTTCAACTGGAAATACTTGCAGGGCTTGGTCTTGATTTTGATGCAGGAAAATATGTAGGTGACAACCATGATGATCCTGTAATGTGCAGGGTTCCACTTCATGTGCTGGCTAATCCCACGAACCTGTTGTGAAGTATACCACAGTGAAAATTTTTATATTGCGCCTAGTATTCCCTAATTCATAAATTGAAACATGAGAGTACCCATGGTCTTTCGGGGTGAGATTTTCGAGAGGCCTAGAGAATCACACAACGGGCAATTCTAGGTCAAGGACTGAAACCCACATTGCATATGACTTTTCGCCCAATGCGAGAACTCCATTTTGGGATTAAGGGTATAACAAAATTAGCTTTATTACGGTTTTTTTATTGGAAAAAAGGTTGGACTTGCGCAAATGAATGATCTGTTCATGGATTGAACCTCTTATAATGTACAGGTGAATGACTAACCAGTTCGTCTCGAATTTTGCCACTCCAAGAAAGAGATCGTGTATTTATTTGGATGCATTGAATCAATTCGAACTGTAGTTGTCTAACTATTTTTATTCAACAGCAATGGAAATTTAATTCATGAACATTCATGAACATCAGGCTAAATTACTACTTAGCCGATTTGGCGTAAATGTGCCACGTGGTTACGATGTATATAGTGTGGAGGAGGCGGTCAGGGCGGCGAAAAAGTTGGAAGGACCAGTTCGGGTGGTAAAAGCACAGATCCATGCTGGGGGCCGCGGAAAAGGTGGCGGTGTTAAGGTGGTGGACAGTCTTGAAAAATTGAAGTCGGCAGCACAGGATATTTTAGGGATGCAGCTGATTACGCATCAAACCGGCCCTGAGGGACAGCAGGTCAAACGACTGTACATTGAGGAAGGTTGCGATATCGTTAGGGAACTCTATCTTGGTGTATTGGTCGATCGGGCCAGTAACAGAGTATCCATGATTGCTTCCACTGAAGGGGGCATGGATATTGAAGAAGTTGCGGCAAAAACCCCACAAAAGATTATCAGCATTCCGATTGATCCAGCCACTGGTCTTCAGTCACACCATGCGCGAAGAATCGCGTTCGCACTGAATCTTGAAGGTAAGCAGATTCAACAGGCAGTCAAGTTTTTTACTGGTATTTATGCTGCATTTACCGAACTGGATGCCAGTTTAATTGAAATTAATCCATTGGCGGTTTTGGCAGATGGAACTTTGCTCGCGTTGGATGCCAAGATGAACTTTGATAGCAATGCGTTGTTTCGCCATCCCGAGATTGAAGAATTGCGAGATGAGGATGAAGAAGATCCAGCTGAAACAGAAGCGGTTGAGCATGATCTTAGCTATATTAAATTGGATGGCAATATTGGATGTATGGTCAATGGTGCGGGTCTAGCGATGGCAACCATGGATATTATCAAGTTGTATGGTGGCTCTCCAGCTAATTTTCTTGATGTGGGAGGTGGTGCATCGACGGAGAGAGTGACCGTAGCTTTTAAGATTATCTTGTCTGATCCTGGTGTTCAGGTGATCCTAGTTAATATATTTGGCGGAATATTGCGTTGTGATGTGATTGCACAGGGTATTCTTGAGGCTGCGCAACAGGTTCAGATTCATGTTCCAGTGGTAGTTCGAATGGAAGGTACCAACGTCGAAAAGGGCAAGACCATTCTTGCTGAGTCTGGATTGCCTTTCTTATTGGCTGATGGAATGGCGGATGCGGCTGAAAAAGCCGTATCAGCACTTCATCAGGAGGTGTAAGCATGTCAGTATTAGTGAACAAGTCTACAAAAGTTATTTGTCAGGGTTTTACCGGTTCTCAAGCGACATTCCATAGTGAGCAGGCGTTGTCCTATGGGACGCAGTTGGTGGGAGGTGTCACTCCCGGCAAAGGTGGTATGAAGCATCTGGGGTTACCGGTCTTTGATACGGTTCATGAAGCGGTTGAGCAGACAGGTGCAGATGCAACGATGATTTATGTCCCACCACCCTTTGCTGCTGATGCCATACTAGAAGCAATTGAAGCCGAGATTGCTTTGATTGTTTGTATCACTGAAGGGATACCTGTACTCGATATGGTAAAAGTTAAGCGAGTTCTGGAAAACTCAAACAGCCGTTTGATTGGACCGAACTGTCCGGGAGTCATTACTCCCGATGAATGCAAAATCGGCATTATGCCTGGTCATATCCACACAAGGGGAACTGTTGGAATTGTTTCAAGATCCGGAACGTTAGCCTATGAAGCGGTTGCCCAAACCACTCGGGCCGGGCTTGGTCAAAGTACCTGCATCGGAATCGGCGGTGATCCAGTTAATGGTACCAGTTTTGTTGACTGTCTTGAATTATTGCTGAAGGACTCTGAGACCGAGTCTATTGTTCTTGTTGGAGAAATCGGTGGTACTGCTGAAGAGGAAGCAGCAGATTTTATTCATCAGAGTGGAACCAAAAAACCAATATGCGGATTTATTGCGGGTATCACAGCACCGCCGGGGCGTCGTATGGGTCATGCGGGTGCTATTATTGCTGGTGGTAAGGGAGGAGCAGCTGAGAAAATGGATGCACTCAGGAGTGCTGGAATTGCGGTAGCTGATTCACCTGCGGCCATGGGTGAGACACTCGCTAAACTTCTCTGATTGGAGACCTCTAAACAAAATGCCATTTCCATGAAAGCCATTTTACTAGACGGTTTTGGTGGTCCAGAGGTTATGGTCTTTACAGATGCTCCAGAACCGGAGTGGAATAGTAAACAGGTTTTGATCCGTGTTCATGCGACCTCCGTTAATCGGCCTGATGTTATTCAACGACAGGGAAACTATCCTCCCCCACCCGGCGATTCATTGATTTTGGGGTTGGAGGCTGCCGGAACGATAGAGACGGTTGGTGAACAGGTTTCTGGTTGGAGGATCGGTGATCGAGTAACTGCTTTGGTTGGTGGCGGTGGTTATGCAGAGTTCGTGGCAGCATGGCCTGAGCACTTGATTCGGATTCCCGATACGATTTCGTTTCATGAGGCTGCCTGTATCCCAGAAACATATTTGACTGCTTATCTGGTACTGTTTTTATTGGGGAAATTGACCGATTGTGAGACTGTCCTGTTGCATGGCGGTGGCGGTGGGGTGAATACTGCTGCAATTCATTTATGTCGACATCTAATTCGTGATTGCAAAATTATCGTTACTGCCTCAAGTTCAAAACTCAAGCGCATTGAAGATCTTGGTGTTGATTTTGTTGTTGATTATCAAAATCAGGAATTTTCATTAGAAGTTAGGGAGCTAACAGATGGACAGGGAGTCGATGCAATTCTTGATCATATTGGTGGTCCTTATCTGGCAGGGAATATGAAATGTTTGGCAGTTGGCGGTCGCTTGTTGCAGATTGGTGTCAGCGAAGGTACTCACGGTAAGATTAATCTGGCCTTATTGATGGTTAAGCGGCAACACATCATTGGTTCGGTATTACGTTCTAGGAGTGTACAAGAGAAGGGCGAGATCATTCGAAGTTTTACTGAGCGGGTTATGCCTTTTTTTGAAAAAAGTATATTCGCTCCATTAATTTCGGATGTGTTGCCACTTGAGCAAGCGGCCGAAGGCCACCGTATGATGGAAAGCAGTCAGCATTTTGGCAAGATTGTATTGGCTGTTAATTCGGAAGATACACAATCGTAATTAGGTGGTCAATGTCATGAAAATCTGTATTGTTGGCGCAGGTGCAATCGGTGGGTTGATGGGTGCTCGGCTAGCCCAATCTGGCCATGACATATCGTTAATTGCACGAGGTCCACATCTTCGGGCTATTCAGAAAAAAGGACTTGCAATATCCTTTGGTGAGGACATTGAATTGGTGCAGAATCTGGTGGCAACTGGAGATATGTCTGAACTTGGTCATCAAGATCTTGTGGTGATGTCACTCAAGGCTCACCAGATTTCGGCAGTGGCTGACCGATTGCCTTGTATTATCGGCCCAAAAACCGCGATGGTCACGGTACAAAATGGCATTCCCTGGTGGTATTTTCAGAAGCTTGGGGGTGATTATCAGGGAAGGGTGGTCGAGTCCGTTGACCCTGATGGATTATTAGCGAAGAGTATAGATCCAGACTGTTTGATTGGATGTATTGCTTATCCAGCGGCAGTAATTACCGAGCCCGGTGTCATTCATCACGTAGAGGGGAATCGGTTTCCAATTGGTGAACTAGATGGAAGAACAACCGAGCGGATTACCAGAGTTTCAGAGGCATTGATTCATGCTGGTTTCAAGTCTCCGATTCTGGATGATATTCGTTCTGAGGTTTGGCTGAAGCTTTGGGGTAATTTGTCATTTAATCCAATCAGTGCGTTAACGCATGCGACACTTGAGGGAATTTGTCAATTTCCACTATCGCGTGAACTTGCTGCTTCCATGATGACAGAGGCCAAGGCCATAGCTGAGAGATTAGGGGCGAGTTTTCGGGTGTCGTTGGAGAAACGAATTGAGGGGGCGGAGAAAGTGGGCAGGCACAAGACCTCAATGCTACAGGATGTTGAATCCGGTAAGCCGCTTGAAATAGATGGCATGCTAGGCGCTGTCATCGAGCTTGCAGAAGTTGTGCAGGTTGAGGTTCCGACTTTACAGGCAGTATATTCCTGTGTGAGCTTGCTCGATCACACATTACAAACGGAAAACCTCAGGGTTCAGGCTCAGCCAAAAATTATCTAGAAGGCATCATTCTGTAAAGCGTTTTTTGATGTAGTACTTCACGTTATATCGCTGATTGTAGGAGAGTGTACTCCCGATTAGTCCACCTCGATTCAATTCTGCTCTGATCTGCTCGATATCTTCTGGATTCAGTTCTGTATCAGAAAATGGACATGAACCACAAACAATCTGTTCCTGAAAAATCTTTTTGCCTTTATCGTAAGCATTGGAGAAGAAGCCTTGATTTTCATTGTACCCGTTTCCGTTACCACCACCTCCATTTCCACTATCGGAGCCACCTGAACCGCCATTACCACCTCCATTTCCACCATTGGAGCCACCACCTGAACCACCGTTACCTCCACCACCGCCCAATGCCATTAACTTAATGTCCGAAACCGTGTTAACTTAAAGGAATATCGATAAA
>JAPOUQ010000044.1 GCA_026708585.1 Gammaproteobacteria bacterium | reverse complement strand
TAGTTTCGTATCATGTTCGGTCATCGTATTTCTGTTTCATTACGAAATATAGCCGCCATTCTCGATCGCTATCACATCCTGTTCTATTTGATTGCGAATGAGAATTATTATTTATTAGTGTCTTAGATTAAAATAATCGTAAATGAGTATGGCAGAATGGCAAAGTATAGCAGATCAACAAATATAACCCTTCAGTACCGGATAAGTGCAGTCAGCTCTGATTGAACCACTCTTTTCGATAATTGAACAGATTGGTATGGATTTATGAACTTTTGCCAAAGTTCATGGCATGGTTGATGGTGATTCATACTGCTCCCATAGTTATCATGAATTTTCTTATTGGTTCTATAATGTCATTGTTCAAGAAATTGCTATGGCCTATAGGGAACATAGTCTTCCAGCATGATTATCGGTGATCACAATAAATTTGAAGAAATTCGGGAGGGAGTAAGGAAACTCTGCTCAGACTTTGGGTCTGAGTATTGGCAAAGTTGTGATCGTGAACGTGCGTACCCAGAGGAGTTTGTTCATGCTTTGACTCAGTCCGGTTATCTTGCTGCCCTCATTCCTGAGCAGTATGGCGGTGTGGGTTTGTCTATTGAAGCCGCCGGTGTAATTTTGGAAGAAATCCACCACTCAGGAGGAAACGCTGGTGCTTGTCATGCCCAGATGTACACCATGGGAACAATTCTGAGACACGGTTCAGATGAACAGAAAGAACGCTTTCTACCCGGGATTGCAGATGGTTCGATTCGTCTGCAGGCCTTCGGCGTAAGCGAGCCTGAAAGTGGCACTGATACATCTTCACTGAGAACTTCCGCGATGCTCAAAAATGGTATCTATACCATCAATGGCCAAAAAATATGGACTTCACGAGCCGAATACAGCGATTTGATGCTATTACTGTGTCGTACTACTCCGATCAATCAGGTCAAGAAAAAATCAGATGGTTTGTCGGTTTTCTTGGTTGATATACGAACGATTCCAGAAAACCAATTACAAATACGCCCGATTCGAACGATGATGAATCATGCGACCACTGAGGTATTTTTTGACAATATGGAAGTACCCGAAGATGCCCTGATTGGTGATCAAGGTAAGGGGTTTCGGTATATTTTATCGGGCATGAATGCGGAGCGAATACTGATTGCTGCAGAATGTATTGGTGATGCAAAATGGTTCATAGACAAAGCAGTATCCTATTCCAAAAGTCGTGTCGTATTTGATCGACCTATTGGTCAAAATCAAGGCATACAGTTTCCAATTACCAGAGCTTATGCCGAGATGAGAGCTGCGGAGCTGATGCTCCAAGAAGCATCACGTCGCTATGATGCAGGCGAAAATCCGGGCGAAGAGGCAAACCTAGCAAAATTATTGGCCGCGGATGCATCATGGAAAGCTGCGGAAGCATGCTTGCAAACTCACGGTGGTTTTGGGTTTGCAGAGGAATTTGACGTGGAAAGAAAGTATCGAGAAACCCGACTCTATCAAGTGGCTCCTATTTCCACGAATTTGATTTTAAGTTATCTCGCCGAACATGTTCTGGGTATGCATAGGTCCTATTGACCGCTTGCATGAATGCATACACCCACTAAGCAAAGGATTTCTCGAAACATTTTAATCGAGAATAGACAGATGGCTCAGCAAATATCGATGTCATAATAGTGACCGAAAAAAATAGCGAAATGTAACGAAAAATGAAACAGAAAAAGAACAAGACAACGCCCAACATTAAACGATTTGATGACCGATTATCCAAAGTTTACGATCCTAAGGGGGATAAGGCCAAACTCTACGATGAATGGTCCAATACCTATGACGAAGATTTGTTGAATGATCTGGGTTATATTGCCCATTCAGAAGTAGGGGCAATTTTTACTGAACTGGTTTCGGATACCTCAACTTTCATTCTTGATGTCGCTTGTGGTACTGGTTTGGTCGGTCAATATCTAAGGCAGCGTGATTATGATCGGATAGATGGTGTTGACTTTTCTGAAGGGATGCTGGATTTGGTGCGAACACGCAGTATCTATCAGCATACATGGCAACATGATTTCACTAAGCCAGCAAATATCGAAAAACTCTATCAAGCAGTAATTTGTGTGGGCCTATTTTCTTATAACTTGCCCAGGATTTCAGATATGCATAACGTAGTCAATTGTGTTGAACCCGGTGGATTATGTGTGATATCTATAAATGGTGCAGCCTGGACTGAACTGGAATTTGAATCCCAAATTTATCAAGAAGCAAGCGATCATCATTTTGCGATCAATGAAATTCGCGACACGGGGTACATCCAGAAAGAAAAAATTGATGCCAAAGTTTTAGTTATCCAACGTCATACCTAATAGGCAAGGTTCTTCATCTGAAGTTATACTGTCTTCTGGTTACTCATAATGAGTTTAACGCGTACATCCGCAAAGCTTTGCAGTTATTCGGTACCTGCGACTATGTCAAAAAGCCAAGGTTCTTAACAATTTTAGCTGGCATCAAAAACAGGTACCATCCATGCATTGATCATCGAGACACCAATAAACACTGTAGTCACAGCATCGTTCGGTTGAATTACCATTTCCGTATGAATAAAGAGTGAATTTATGGCTGCTATCACTGGTGCCTATATCTCACATTTATTTGCATTTGCTATCGTATTTCGGCAGTTTTCGTGCTTACAAAGCGGTAAGATTGACAGACGATATCTCCAAGAATCGACTTTAATCGAGTTGAGCATTTAAAATCAATCATTGACTTTACACCATTTCACCAAGGATATAATTCTCAACATACAATATGCACATCAAAACTATTACTTGGAATAGTTCACTTTTTGATCATTATTAGTAGAGTGGGAAATGAACCTAGGCAAGCACCAACCAAATATCCTGATCATCATGGCCGATCAACTAACGGCTAAAGCTTTGGGTTGTTATGGCAATACCGAAGTTATTAGTCCAAATATTGATCGTTTATCCAAGACCGGTATTCATTTCGAAAAGGCCTATACCAGTAGTCCACTTTGTACTCCGGCACGATATGCCTTCATGACGGGTCAGAATGTTTCACGTTGTAAAGGATATGACAATGCATCATACATGGCATCTACCAGGCCAACATTCGCACATTATCTAAGACTGATGGGATATCACACTTGTCTGTCAGGGAAAATGCATTTTGTGGGGCCGGATCAATTGCACGGCTTTGAAAAGCGTCTGACCACCGATGTTTATCCTGCAGAATTTGGTTGGGTGCCCGATTGGACCCGCTCAGGGGAGCGGATTGATCTTTGGTATCACAACATGTCGAGCGTTGTCCAAGCAGGAGTGGCTGCAATTACCAATCAACTTGCTTATGACGACTTGGTTGGGTTCTCTGCGGTCAGGGAAATTTATGATCACGTACGTTCCGACGATATAAGACCGTTTTGTCTTGTTGTCAGTTTTATACATCCACATGACCCATATGCTACACGACAAAAATACTGGTCGATGTATGAGGACCAACATATTAGCTTGCCAACAGTACCAAGACCACACGTACAGCCTGACCCACACAATTCTCGGCTTGAATCTGTGATTGATATCGATGCAGTTCCGATCACTGATAATGATATTATCAATGCACGTCGTGCTTATTTTGGTAATGTGAGTTATGTTGATGAATGGGTGGGACGTCTTCAGGATGTGCTACAAGAATGCGGGTTAGAAAAAAATACACTCATCATGTTTACCTCCGATCATGGCGACATGTTAGGTGAGTTTGGTCTGTGGTACAAAATGTCATTCCGAGAATGGTCTGCAAGAATACCGTTAATCATCAATTATCCTGACCAATTGAGTTCAAGAACAGTGAACTCGCCAGTCTCCCATGTGGATGTCTTGCCTACACTACTGGATATTGCACATACTCAGGAATTTCATCAGCCAGAACCGATTGACCCAATTGATGGACAAAGCCTCTGGTTACAGTGTCTGGATGAACCAGATGATGATCAAAAAATGGCTATCAGTGAGTACCTTGCTGAGGGCACCAGTGCTCCAATGTTGATGCTTCGTGAGGGTCAATATAAATATATAAATTGCGACACAGACCCGGAACTTCTGTTTGATCTTGAATCCGATCCTGATGAACTCATTAATCTAGCGGAATTGCCTTCATGCAAAGATTTGATGCAACATTTTCGATCGTTTGCTATGAATCATTGGGACAGTCAGAACCTTCAACAAGAAATCATTCAAGACCAGAGACGTCGAAGGATGGTACATGCAGCATTAATGAAGGGTAAACGGACCGATTGGGATTACACGCCCTATCAGAATGCTAGCGAAGAATATACAAGAGCCCACATGGATTTGACTCAACATGATATTAAGTCTCGTTTTCCAAGACCAAAACCCTTCAAGGCTAACTCCGAATAGAAAAACCTCGACTCCAGATAAAAAATCTAGTCTTTTTTATATTCGGTAGGCTGTTCTGGTCATGATTCGACTACCAATTTTCATCAGAAACTTGATTGGCGTAGGAAGGGTTGCTGCCCCTGCCCGTACAGCTTGAGATGCGTGCTGAGCTTCATCAGCTTTCATTTGTTCGATTACTTCTCGACTTCTGAGGTCCGTTTCTGGAAGATGGGTAAGATGGCTTTCTAGGTGTTCTACGACTTGATTTTCCGTTTCAGCAACAAATCCTAGATTCCACTTATCGCCAATCAGCCCAGCTACTGCCCCGATAACGAAAGAACCGGCATACCACAGGGGATTTAGTAAACTTTTGCGCCCACCCAACTCATTCATTCGTTGCTCACACCACGCGAGATGGTCGATTTCTTCATTTGCAGAATGCTGCATATAGGCTTGGTTCAAAGACTGTCGGGCGGTCATCGCCTGACTTTGATAAAGAGCCTGTGCACAAACTTCTCCGGTATGGTTCACTCGCATGTACGCCGCCGAGCGTCTTCGGTCGTTATTGCTGAATGATTCTGGATTATTACTGGTTGCCGGATACGGACGGGTTTCGGTTGGTTTTCCATAAATAGTAAACAGAGCCCTTGATGCTTCTGTGAGAATGCGGTCTAGTGAAGAAAGTTTGCGTATTGAAGGGTCAATCATTTGTCCATTAATTTGTATACAATAGTAAGATAACTTTGATATCAGTTTATTATCATGAAAACAGAAGAATTAGCAAAACTTTTTTCACAAGTTTTACCCGATCAGTGTTTGGTATCGAATGAGGCAGCGCTTCGGACTTTTGAATGCGATGGTCTAAGTGCATTCCGTGAATTGCCCGGTTTGGTTGTATTGCCAGATAATATAGGGCATGTCATGGCAGCCCTGAAGGTTTGTCGTGAAAATGCAATTCCAGTAGTTGGACGTGGTGCAGGGACTGGTCTTTCGGGTGGTGCTTTGCCACATCCAGAGGGCATTGTACTGAGCTTGTCCAGAATGAACAAGTTATTAGAGGTTGACACGGAAAACCGAATTGCCCGAGTTGAACCTGGAATGACGAATCTGAAAATATCAAAGGAAGTCGAGCATCTCGGTCTATATTATGCTCCGGATCCATCATCCCAGATTGCCTGTTCGATTGGCGGGAATATTGCCGAGAATTCTGGCGGTGTTCATTGTTTGAAATATGGATTAACTGTACATAATGTAATTGCCGTAAAAGTGGCAACTATTGAGGGTGATCTGATCGATATGGGTCACCAATCACTAGATTCTCCTGGCTTTAATCTGCTTTCTCTTATGGTAGGTTCGGAAGGTATGATGGGAATTGTTGTGGAAGCGACCGTCAAGCTACTTCCAATTCCCGAATGCGCACGTGTGGTCATGGCTATTTTTGATTCCGTACAGAAAGCGGGTGACAGTGTGGCATCGGTTATAGCCAGTGGTATTATTCCAGCAGGAATTGAAATGATGGATAATCCAGCAATTCGTGCCGCTGAGGCTTTTGTGAACGCGGGTTATCCAGTTGATGCCAAGGCTATATTATTGTGTGAATTAGATGGTACTGATGAAGAGGTAGACCATCAGATCCAGCAAGTAACACAATTGTTCCAAGATAGTGGAGCTAACGAAGTTCGAGTTGCAAAGGACGAGTATGAACGACAACTTTTTTGGTCAGGAAGAAAGGCATCTTTTCCTGCTGTTGGACGATTATCACCCGATTATTATTGTATTGACGGCACAATTCCCAGAAAGGCAATCGGCAAGGTTTTAACTGCGATTGAAGGGCTATCTGAAGAATACGGGTTAAAGGTTGCCAATGTCTTTCATGCCGGTGACGGTAACCTTCACCCTCTGATTCTCTATGATGCAAGAAATCCAGGAGAAATGGAGAAAACGATCGAATTAGGCTCGAAAATTTTGCATCTTTGTATTGAAGTGGGTGGGACAATCACAGGAGAACACGGAGTTGGCGTCGAAAAAATTGGTGATATGTGCACTCAATTTACAGATGACGAGCGGGAACTCTTTCATGCAGTAAGAAGATGTCTGGATCCGGACTCCTTGCTAAACCCAGGTAAGGCGATACCCACACTAGCTCGTTGTGCCGAACACAATGCTATGCATGTACATCATGGTGAAGTCCCTTTTCCTCACATAGAGCGGTTCTGATGCAAGAAACGGATTACTCCGCACTGAAAGCGGAGCTTTACTCTGCTCGACAAACTAAACAACCGTTGGCTATCGAAGGTGGAGGGACTCGCAAATTTTACGGGCGTGAAATTGTCGGTAAATCCCTGTCATTATCGGATTATCAAGGTATTGTTGAATACAATCCAACAGAACTTGTGGTAACTGTAAAAGCGGGAACAACTATTGATTCCCTGTCAGAAACCTTGCATAGCAATCAGCAAATGCTGGGCTTTGAACCGCCAAATTGTTTGCCAGAATCTACCGTCGGTGGGACACTGGCGTTGGGTCTTTCCGGTTCCACAAGGCCTTATCGAGGTAACGTTCAGGACTTTGTTTTGGGAGTTCGTTTGTTGACGGGTGATGGACGAAACATGCGATTTGGGGGTCAGGTCATTAAAAATGTTGCTGGGTTTGATGTCTCTCGGCTAGTGGTTGGTTCATTGGGATGTCTAGGTATTGTTTTGGAGGTTTCTTTTAAGGTGATTCCCAAGCCGGAATGTGAATGGACCCTAAATAAGGAAATTCCAGATGTAGATCAAGCGATATTAGAATTTAATGCTCTTTCTGGAAAACCGTATCCGATCACAGCAGCAGCTTGGTGCAATAAGTTAGCCCATATAAGGCTATCAGGTAGTGAGGCTGGGGTTAAATCTGCTGCACAAATTATTGGTGGAAGCATCAATGAGAATGATCCAATTTGGGAGCAAATAAATACTCACTCTCATCCATTTTTCAAACAAGGGCAGAAAATCATAAAGGTTTTCCAGAAACCCTCAGCTTCAGTGATTGCTTCTCACAAACCAGTTCTTGTTGATTGGGGTGGGGCATTGCGTTGGTACAGAGAAGAAGTTGACGAAACGGAACTACAACTAGGCTTAAAAGAGCAGGGGGGTTGGCTTGAACGGTTTTGTGGTGCAGACCGTACTCAAGAGGTGTTTTCGCCTCTGCATCCAGCCACCATGCGGATTAAGCAACGCCTAAAAGACGTATTCGATCCAGACAGAATACTGAATCCCGGTCGCATGTATAGCGAACTCTGATATGAAGACTTCTCTTTCGGTAGACTTTCAGGGCACTCAAATCGGTAAGGAAGCCGAAGACTTGATTGGCAAATGTGTACATTGCGGTTTTTGTAATGCAACCTGTCCGACTTATCAACTTCTTGGAGACGAGATGGATGGTCCTCGTGGTCGAATCTATCTTATGAAGCAAATGTTTGAGGGAGAAGAACAATCTCTGGACAAAATCCAGTTTCATCTTGATCGGTGTTTAACTTGTCGAAACTGTGAGACAACCTGTCCATCGGGTGTTCAATACTCGAAAATACTAGAACTTGGCAGAGTCACGTTAAGTAGTAAGGTCAAGCGGAGTGGGTTTGAAACCATGGCCCGAGCGATGATTGCTACAATGCTCCGCCAGCCTAAATTTTTTAAAATAATGTCCACGATGGCCAAATGGGTGAAACCCCTTGCACCGAAAATTATCAGAAGAAAAATTCCTGTCGCACAAAAGCCGACTCTAGACTGGCCCAGCCAGAAATCCTCAAGAACGATGATTGCCTTGTCTGGGTGTGCTCAAGGTGCCTTAGCACCCGATACCAACAGAGCGGCTGCACAGCTGTTGTCTCGTTATGATATCTCTTTGGTTGAAGTCCCTGCAGCAGGTTGTTGCGGGGCGGTTGATTTGCATACAACAAGCGAACACAAAGGTATTGAAGTTGCCAAAAAACTAATTGATGTTTGGATGTCTCATGTTGATGATATCGAAGCATTTGTAATGACAGCAAGTGGTTGTGGAGTGACGATTCGTGAATATCCACACTTATTCCGTCACGACAGTGAGTATCTGGAAAAGGCAACACGCATATCAGAGAAGACCTTTGATCTCGCTGAGATTGTTGAACGGGAAATTGAAGGTAAACCGAGTCATCCAAGTCGAGGGAAAAAGGTCGCCTTTCATGCACCCTGTACTTTGCAGCATGGACAGAAATTGCCAGGCCGTATCGAAAAGATTCTTGAGTGGTTTGGATACGATATTGTGCCTATTAAGGATGGTAATCTTTGTTGTGGTTCAGCGGGTACGTATTCTCTGTTGCAACCCACTTTATCCAACCAACTAAGACAAAATAAACTGAAGGCGTTATATGAGCGTGAACCAGATTTTGTTTGTACAGCTAATATTGGCTGCCAAATGCATTTGTCTGACCCTGGAAAGCCCGTTCAGCACTGGATTGAATTGTTGCTTTAGTCCGATTTTTCCCTGAAAACAAGTTCATCGAAACTCCCAGAACTGCCTTAGCCAGAACCGGACTGTAGGCTCGCATGTATTGTCGTGCACGATGAATTTATATCGGTTACTGAAAATTCTCCATTTCAATATGCTATCTACAATACATTGAAATTTATAGATTAATAAGACCTTTTGCTAGATTAATAAGACCTTTTGCGAGTAAAGATATCATTGCAGATAACGAATAACAGGGGACTAGCAGACACAGTATTGGTTTAATGCAAGTTTGGGAAGGGGATTATATACAATGTTATCCATGCCAAATGGCGTTGAAAACACTCCAGTTATATCTTACAACAGCCCTATACGCAACGCTCGTACCAAGCGTGCCAGACTCCGGGATTGGGACAGCTGCACGGCCAGAGGCGTTTCTCTTATGAACCTCATTAACCCGTGACAAGATATATGGGTAACACTGTACATAATTCCCATGAGAAAAAACTGCTTTATCAGGCTGATGATTCTCCACCTCTTCCACTGACCATTGGATTAGGAGCGCAACTTTCAATCCTGTGTATCGGTGGTATTGTTCTTACCCCTGCTATAGTCATTCGTGCTGCCAATGGTTCTGAAGCATTTTTGAACTGGGCCGTTTTTACTGCACTCATAGTAAGTGGCATAAGCTCAGCCATTCAGGCAACTCGACTGGGCAGAATCGGTGCAGGTTATGTGTTGATCATGGGTACTTCTGGGGCATTTATTGCGGTTAGTATCTCTGCGCTGGTTGCCGGTGGTCCGGCTCTATTGGCTACACTGATTATCATTTCCTCGATTTTTCAGTTTTTTCTTGCTGGCCGATTGCATCTGTTTCGAAGAATTCTCACACCAACTGTGTCTGGGACGGTAATTATGCTGATTGCGGTGACGGTCATGCCGATCATATTCGGTATGCTGGAGCAGGTTCCTGAAGGCTCCCCTTCTCATGCTGCGCCGATCAGTGCTCTTGTTACCGTCCTAACCATTCTTGCATTTGCACTCAAAGCCCGGGGAATTATGCGTTTATGGGCCGTGATTATTGGCACAATTGCCGGTTCCATCGTCTCGGGAATGCTTGGTTTGTATAGCATGGAAAAGGTTGTGGAGGTCACCTGGTTCGGTGTTCCAGATTGGGCTTGGCCTGGATTCGATCTGCACTTTTCATCTGAGTTTTGGACCTTACTTCCGGCTTTTGTATTCCTAATTACCACTAATCATAAGCCGAGTTTCAGGAGTTTTTCCGGCATGGGCGGC
>JAPOUQ010000079.1 GCA_026708585.1 Gammaproteobacteria bacterium | reverse complement strand
TTGCATCTTCGCTGTCCTTGTCTGCACCGACGGTTGCGAAGTATATCGACCTGCTGGTTGACCTTTTCTTGGTAAGAAAACTCAGACCGTACCATGCAAATGTTCGCAAGCGATTGGTGAAATCACCAAAAGTCTATGTCCGTGATAGTGGACTGCTACACGCATTGCTCGGCATCGGAGACTTCAATAGCCTGTGTGGGCATCCTGTTGTTGGAGGGAGTTGGGAAGGATTTATTATCGAAAACCTGCTCTCTGACCTTCCGCCTAGGACACAACCGAATTTCTACCGAACTGCGGGAGGTGCAGAAATTGACCTGGTTCTGGAATTTCCAGGCAAGTCTGAAACCTGGGCCATAGAGATAAAGCGCGCACTATCAGCCAAGCCGAAGAAGGGTTTTTATCAAGCTTGTGAAGACATTCAGCCTCACAAGGGCTTTGTTGTTTATGCGGGAGAGGAACAGTACCCAATATCTGAAGGAGTTGATGCTGTCAGTTTATTGGAAATGTGTCGAATGATTGCAAATGTGAACTGTGCATAAGTGAATGTTCCGTGAAGTGAGTAGAACTGGGATATTATCAGATATATTGCCCTCTTTATTCTTCAGCCTTATGCTAGTTCAACCTGATTCGTGATGTTTCGCTTATTGCTTAGGGTTGGCGCAAAACTAACAAGTTATTTTTGCGCCAACCCTTAGGATCATTTTGCTATCGAGTTCTGACTGATGGGGAAGAGAAACAGTCCATTTTGTTTTTATGTGATCGGTATTTTGAAGTTACAAAACAATATACCTTGATAATTTCAATATATGGTAGGATAGGAAAGAAAGATAGAAGAATAAACAACGAAACCAGCAATCACGTTATGGTGCACTGAATGGATTAAGTAACAAGTTGGGCGATCGTTACCAATACATTCGAGCATCTGGGAAACGCTTTGCAGTTTTCCGAATGTATAGCCAATTGGAAGACAGAAATAGAACGTTTGGGGTTGATAACCAAAGTCTATAAGTCGGACAGGGACCCGGGTAATCTGCTTTGGTGTCATTGTCCAATTTTCAATTTTTCCTGATGTGACAAGTTCTTTGTAATATCTTTATTTCGATCATTCAATGTGCAAAAGATCAAGATTACTGCTACAATTTTGACAAACAACGTACAATAGATCGCTTAAGCCCATCCATACGGTGCTATGAATCAGGTTAAAACAATGCAAAATCTCTCCAAAGTCTTGATCGCTCTGTTTTTCGTTGTGACCGGTAGTATGGCGGATACCATCAATGCTGAATTTTCGAAGGAATTGCAAAGTGAGCGGCTATATCAGACTCAATCTACTGATAGCGACAGTACAGACAATGATTCAAATGAGGACAGCTCTGGGACACCAATCGATCTGATACTCGAAGTTGAACCGGAATGTTGAAGCGTCGATTACGCATTTCTCTTATTTGCCAGACATTTATGCCCTTCGGAAATTTGACGAATCTACCTTGTGTTCAATATTTTCAGCAAAATGAAAGCACAAGTTTTGAATATTTATTTGTAGGGTATTGGACTGCATGGCGATATTTGACTTTCATAATGAGTCATTGAAGCAGGAGTGGCTAGATGCCTATGGGCATCTGAATGAGGCGTATTATCTGGTTCCGTTTAGTAATACTACTTGGAAACTACAGGAATATTTCGGAATCGGGGTCCCTTATTTCGAGGAGACAGGGTGTGCAATCTATACGGTTGAGACACATTTGAGATATTTGAAAGAAGTTCGATTTCCGGCAACTTTACATATTCAGAGTATGATTCTCGGTGTTGAATCAAGCAAGTTATGGTTTGCCCATCGTATAATGGTAAATGATGAAAAATGTGCAACCGGGGAGTTCATGACCCTTCACTTTGATACCCGAAAAAATCGAGTCAGTCCAATACCTCGAGAAACCATTGATCGTCTTCGTCCCTCGATTATCGATCCTCATCCAGACTGGACCGGAAGTAAGATAAGACTCAACCAGAAATAACAATTTGTAGTTGTCCCATACAGGAATAAGAAAAGATATAATCAGAAAAAATAGAATACAAAGAATTTCCGTCTTAATGATCAAGACGAAAATAAACGAATACCAACATATTTGAGGATTAACGAATGAAAAAGAACCGCCTATTGGCTTTTTCCCTAGGTACCATTGCCTTGCTATTTGGTCATAGCAGTTTTGCTATGGACTGTGAAGAACTCGTCTTAGGAGCGGCTATCTCCTTGACTGGAAAATACGCCACCAACGGTGTACATGCTCAAAATGGCTATGAGTTTGCTATCCAAAAAATTGCCGAGAACGGGGGCGTGAAAATCGGCGATAAGTGCTATAACTTCCGTGTCATTTACTATGATGATGAATCGAAAGGTGATCGGGGTGCAACTCTAGCAGAGCGCCTTATCAATCAAGATGGCGTTCAATACATGCTTGGCCCCTATTCATCCGGACTAACTAAGGCAATTGCTCCAGTTACAGAAAAATACCAGATTCCCATGGTTGAGGCAGAAGGTGCCTCCCGCTCTCTGTTTACACAGGGCTATCGCTATTTATTTGCAGTCCTGTCAACCTCAGAGCAGTATTTGGCTTCGGCAATCACTCTGGCCGCAGAAAAAGCCGAAGAGACCGGTAAAAAACCGTCAGATGTCCGAGTTGCCATCGCTGTTGAAAATGATCCGTTTTCACTCGATATTCGGGCTGGTGTTTTGGAAGATGCAGCAAAATTTGACATGCAGGTTGTGGTTGACGAAAAACTCCCACGTGATCTGTCAGACATGAGTGCAATTCTAACAAAAGTAAAACTAGTGAAACCGGACGTGCTGGTCGTTAGTGGACATTCCAAAGGAGCTGCCACAGCGGTTCGCCAAATTGAAGAGCAAAATGTGAAAGTTCCGATGATTGCAATCACCCACTGCGAAGCAGCAGATGTGGTCGGCAATTTCGGGGCTGCAGCGAATGATATTCTTTGTTCGACCCAATGGGCAGAAACGCTGAGTTATAGCGATCCAATTTTTGGTACTGCAGCCGAATACGAGCAAGAATTCAAGGCAACTTATACAGAGTATGCAGAAAAAACGGTCCCTTATCAGACCGCTCAGGCTTCCGCTGCAGTTTATGTTTTCAAGGATGCATTTGAACGAGCTGGAACTCTGGATAAGGAAGCGGTACGCGATGCGATTGCTAAGACGGACTTGTCAACTTTTTATGGTCAGATACGATTCTCGGATGCCGGAAACAATATCGCCAAGCCGATGGTACTTCGACAAATTCAGGATGGTAAATACAATGTCGTTGCACCCTCCGAATTTGCTTCGCATGAATTGAACTGGCCTCGAGGCTAGGAAATCGATAAATGCTGACTGGCCGGAATGGATTTATATCCACTCCGGTCGGTTGGGCATGACTATAGATTCTCTTTCTGATCATGGACCAGATTCTCTTTAATCTGTCCCTGCTTGGCGAATATCCAATCGTCAACCTGAAGATCATTATCGACGGGATAATGATCGGAGCACTGTTTGCTCTAGCCGCTTATGGATTGGCGCTGGTTTGGGGTGTAATGAATGTTAAGAACCTTGCTCAAGGTGATTTTGTGATTGCAGGAGGCTATGTTTCCTGGTGGCTTGCCAAGTATGGAGTCCACCCCTTGCTGGGTGTACCCGTTGCATTTATCGTGATGTGGGGGGTAGGTTGGGTGGTCTACAAATTGGTGATAACCAGAGTGGTTGAGAAAGACTTATTTACCTCACTACTTGCTACCTTTGGTATCGCAATCATGATGGCGCAGATTCTCAATCTGCTGTTTGGTTCTGATACCCAAAGCATCAAGCTCGATTATGACACTCTGTATTTCTTTGACGGATTTATTGATGTTCCAATTGCCAAGTTAATTGGTGTGTTACTTGCCGCAACACTAGCTACTTGCGTCATCATTTTTATGAAATCCAGCCGTATGGGACAGGCCATTCGAGCAACTTCACAGGATGCACGTGCAGCCCGTGTACTGGGTATCGATACAGAAAAAGTCTATGCCTTTACCTTCTCGCTAAACTCAGCAATTTGTGGGGCAGCGGGTGCCATTGTTGTTATGGTTTGGGTGATTCAACCGTTTTACGGGATTACTCATTCCATTCGGGCTTTCGTGATCGTTACTGCTGCTGGTCTGGGTAATTTGCCTGGGGTTATTGCGGCTGGATTGGGTATTGGAGCACTTGAACAGTACGGATCACATATCTTCGGAATTGGCTATCAGCAAGCAATAGCCGTAATGCTGTTGCTAGCCGTATTGTTGTTCCGCCTGGTTCAACAGAAGCGGGACAGGAAAAGCTTGCAATAGGAATAGCGATGAAGGGTAGAAAGTTGATACTCTATACGGCAGCGCTGCTGTTTACTCTAGTGGCCCCGTTCATCATGCCGGACTTCAAAACACAGCTAGCCACCCTCTGGCTCATGATTATTGTTGCTCTGACCTGGGATATGACAGGCGGCCAGATGGGATATAACTCACTCGGCAATATTTTCTTTTACGGCACTGGCATGTATGTCGCAGCGGTGATTTGTATTGCCTTGACCCATGATGTGGGTGCTTATACCAATGCCTTTAGTGGCCAGATCTATACATTTACCAATGCCGAATATTTCACTGGTGTGATGGTTGGCATACTAGGTGCAGGAATATTCTGTTCCGTTTGTGCCCTGGTTATCGGTTATTTAACATTTGGCCTGAGAGGTCCTTATTTCGCGATTGGGACTTTGGGCGTTGCCATCGCTGCCGGTGAGTTAGTTTCCAATTGGGATTGGGTCGGTGGAGGGCAAGGTATTTCGTTGCCGGTATATCCGTACGATTTGGAGCAAGGAAAAGTATTTTTCTATGCTTTATTTGCCGGAACTGGAGTGCTGTTATTCATCTTTCTGAGGTGGCTTTATACCACTCGTTTTGGTGCAGCTATCAATGCAATTCGGGATGATGAAGAAAAGGCTGAGGCGATGGGAATTCATACCCTGAGATACAAGTTAACTACGTGGTCAATCGCTGCATTCTTCGTAGGTGTTGCAGGTGGAATCTCGGCTTTCCAGTTGATTCATTTTGAGCCACTTGAAACTGCTTATCAGACAATTAACCTCGGAATTTTCATGGTGGTCTGTGTACTCCTGGGAGGAAAAGGAACGCTCTGGGGGCCTGTAATTGGTGCGATCATCTTTCACTTGTTCAAGGAAGTAACCTGGAACTACTTGCTGGGTTGGCAGTGGGTAGCGTTGGGGGCGCTGATCGTCATCACCGTGGTGTACTTTCGAGATGGAATTATGGGATGGTTGATGAGTGTCAAGCCCGAATGGTTTGGAATACGAGTTGAGAAAAAAGCCGAGGATGCCATGCAGGAGGCTGGTACATGAGTTCCATTATCGAAATTCGCAATGTATGCAAAGCCTATGGTGGAGTGGTAGCCAATAAGGACATCTCTCTGGATGTTGAAGAGGGAACCATAACCGGTTTGATTGGTCCAAATGGTTCTGGTAAGACTACGTTGTTCAATTCGGTGGTTGGGTATCACCCGATTGACTCTGGCTCCATTCGTTTTGAGAGCAAGGAAATTTCACAGATTCATGTTCAGGATATTGCCAGACTTGGCTTGATCCGAACATTTCAGCAAACCCGGATTTACAAGGCTATGAATTGCGTTGAGAACATGCTGATATCTCTACCTCATCGCAAGATGCGGTTTCTTGAATCGTTCAGTCGCAATAACGCAACCGATTTCGAGAATGCCGATCGATTACTTGAGTTTGTAGGACTTTACGAAAAACGCTTTCTGTTGGCTGGATCATTATCTTTTGGACAACAAAAACTTCTGGAGTTTGCGATGGCGCTCATGAACGAGCCTAAGACTTTGTTACTTGATGAACCAACGGCTGGCATCAACCCAACCCTGATCAATGGACTGATTGACCGCCTGCTAAGAGCTAACCGTGAGTTTGGAATCACCTTATTTGTTATCGAACACAATATGCGAGTGATTATGAATCTGGCCCAGAAAATCTATTGTCTAGCTCACGGTGAATTACTGGCACAAGGGACACCTGGAGACATTCAAAATGACCAGCGTGTGATTGATGCCTATCTGGGAGCGCATTGACGGAATTTCCCATGAGTTCTCAGCAAGAAAACCACACCCCTGAATCGACTACCGATTCGGTTCGTGGTTATGGAAGTGGCGGTGTTGATGCAGTCATTTCGGTTGACGAAGTTACCCGTAGAGTGGCCGAGATGGCCGAATCGGTTAGTCTTTCGGATCTAGACCAATTGTGTGAAGGTGATGCGTATGTGAGTATCGATAACCTGAATGCTGGCTATGGCAAGATGCAAATCCTGCACAATTTCAATTTAAGAGTAGGGCGCAAACAATCGCTATGTTTAATTGGTCCAAATGGTGCGGGTAAATCGACGATTCTGCATTCCATATTCGGTTTTACTCGAATATTCTCTGGGCAGATTACAGTAGGGGATGACAACAGGGACGTTACGGCCATGACTCCCAATCAGAAGTTGGCACAGGCTGGTATTGCCTATATCTTGCAGGATAAGTCGATTTTCCCTGGAATGACTGTGGAGGAAAACCTATGGATGGGTGGGTATCTAAAAGATCAACCGGCACTAGCTCGGGAGGCTGCAGAGAAGGTATTTGACAAATATCCTCGACTAGCCGCTCGACGCAAACATCAGGCCAAGGTATTGAGTGGAGGCGAGCGCAGACTACTTGAGATTTCCAGGGCCTTGGTGATGAATCCGGATTTATTGCTGGTTGACGAACCGTCAATCGGACTGGAGCCTCGCTTTATCGATATGGTTTTTGAAATCCTGTATGATCTTCAGCATAATGAAGAAAAGACCATCATTATGGTCGAGCAAAATGCCAAGAAAGGTCTTGAGTTTGCCGATATTGGCTATGTTCTGGTCTCAGGTGAGCTAGCCATTGCGGGTTCTGGCAGCGACTTGCTAAGCAATCCCAAGGTTGGCGAACTGTTTTTGGGAGGATAAATCGGCATAGTTGGGTTATTGAATTTGGCTTTCGTCGATAACGTATGTGAGTTGTGGATATCCACAAATCTTGCATTCAGAGTTGAAAACTCGTTTGAATCAAAATTCCCTGGATTCGATTATTGATGACCGGTAAGATATGGACGCTGATTAGAACTATCTGGCTGTTGCCACCCATGTCCATAACTCCAGTGTTCAATCTGCATGGATTGAATGCAGATCAAATCTTTTCTCTGGCAAACGTCCAACTCAAACTCGATGAGCGGTCATTATTGTTTGCCGCAAAGCAATATTCCTTCAAATATCGATTGAATTTTCAAACTTTTACTTGAAATCCCTGGTCACTATCCTATGGGATAGAAGCATGACTGAGCGTGCAAATCATGAGTGATCGGAAAGGTTTTCCTTCTGGAGTAAAAGATGGAACCATAAGTAAGAGCACAAGACCGACATCGCTCGGTTCGCTGAACAGATAGCGAATTGGAAAGCTGAAATGACTAAGCGAGATAATCGCAATTTCTGGCTGCCATCGTGATTGTCGGGGTTACCTTCGGATATCAGGTTTTGCTGATTACTGAGTAGTAGACAAGCTACGAATGGCAGTGAGCGGGTCTAGCCATGATTGATCGCAGTCTGCAGGTAGTTAAGATTCCAAGATCAGCCTAGTATGTAGCAACTCCCAAAATGTTCTGCTGTCACTTTGTCGAGCTTCGTTATGCAAAAACCCCTTAGTGTGCGTCCATGCCTCTATCGGTATGGCCGCTCTAGACATTGCTAATTGCCGTTTTTTGTTCAGTTTGAAGAATTTTGTTTCTGAAAGGAGAGAGAATTTGCAATACAAAATCGCCCCTAGCGGATAAAATAAGGACTATTAAGTCATCTGGTCGATAATCATTTTACGAGGTAATCACTTTTATGAAGTGAGGATCATAAAGAGAGACTGCTTTATACGCTGTATTCGCTGGTTAGCCAAAGATATTGAATTGATATGACACATAAACGCATCCATCAAAACAATCTGGATATCGACTCACTCCTGTATGATTTGGTCAATAATGAAATTCTTCCGGGAGCCGGAATTGATTCCCAAGCATTTTGGTCCGGGTTGCACGATATCATTGATTTGTATCGTCCTAGAAATCGGCAGTTACTCAGAAAACGAGAAGATTTTCAGAAGCAACTTGATGAATGGCATCAGTCCCATCCGGGTCCGGTTGACTTTACTAAGTATCAAACGTTTCTTCAGAAAATTGGTTATCTGCATAACGCCGGTGATCCATTTGAGGTGATAACCGAGAACGTGGATGACGAGGTTGCGAAGATTGCGGGCCCACAGTTGGTCGTTCCTATTGATAATGCACGATATGCATTAAATGCTGCCAATGCACGTTGGAATAGTCTCTATGATGCTGTGTACAGCTCCGATATCGTCTCAGAGGAGAATGGATGTGCACGTGGAATCCGATATAACCCGGCGAGAGGTGCCAGGGTCATATCCTATACAAAAGATTTTTTGGATCAGGCAGTACCGCTTGCCAATGCTAGTCATGCCAATGTTGTGAACTATCGTGTGCAAGACGAAGATCTTGTTGCGCAAATGGCCGATGGTAGTGAGTCTGTGCTGGGTATCAAGGAGTGTTTTGCCGGTTATTTCGGTGCAAAAGACTTGCCGTCCAAGATTCTTCTTTGCAATAACGGCTTGCATATTGAACTTAAGCTCAATGACCACCGCAAACTCGACAGAAACAGATTGCTTGAGGTTCGTGACATTTTTGTTGAATCTGCGATTACTTCAATTATGGATCTTGAAGATTCGGTCGTTGCTGTTGATGCAGAAGACAAGGTTAATGCGTATCGAAATTGGCTTGGCTTGATGAACGGCAGTCTTGAGGCTGAAATCGATAAAGGTGGAGTTAGGTCTGTACGCAAGCTTAAACCGGACAGAGACTATCTGAGGCCGGATGGTACTCCATTTACGTTAAAGGGCCGCGGGCTAATGTTTGTGCGGAATGTGGGTGCTCACATTGACACTGATATCGTAACTCTGGGTGGTGAGAGCATTCCGGAGACTTTTCTTGACGCGATGTTGACTGTAGCGTGCGCGATGCAAGATTTAAACAGCGATAGTCCTTTGAACAGTCGCATGGGGAGTATTTATGTGGTTAAACCCAAAATGCATGGTCCCGATGAAGTTAAGCTTGCAGTCGATCTATTCTCCAAAGTTGAGGAGCATCTCGGGTTAGTCAAAAATACCGTGAAGATTGGAATCATGGATGAAGAGCGTCGCACCACTATCAATTTATCTGAGTGTATCCGAGTTGCCAGAGAGAGGGTAGTCTTCATCAATACTGGGTTTCTGGATCGAACTGGTGATGAAATTCACAGCGTCATGGAAGCAGGCTCCATGATTTCAAAAAACCAAATGAAAGCCACTCCATGGTTATTATCTTATGAAGATAATAATGTTGAGGTTGGGTTAAAAGTCGGTTTATCTGGTCGTGGTCAGATTGGAAAAGGCATGTGGGCGGCACCAGACTTCATGCAAGGTATGATCCGGGAAAAAATAGCCCATCCTCGATCTGGTGCAAATACTGCGTGGGTACCTTCTCCGACAGCCGCAACCTTGCATGCGTTGCACTATCATATGGTGGATGTTGGACAACGCCAGATTCAACTGATGGGCAGAAGTTCAGCAAAATTGGAGATGTTGCTGACTTTACCGATAATGGTTGGGGTAGATTTAAGCCCATTCGAGATTAGTCGTGAAGTCCAAAATAATGCGCAAGGAATTCTAGGATACGTGGTGCGTTGGATTAATCAGGGAATCGGTTGCAGTAAGGTTCCTGATATCAATGATGTTGCATTAATGGAGGATCGGGCAACTTTGCGCATATCGAGTCAGCATATTGCAAACTGGTTGCGTCATGGGGTCGTTAGTCGTGAACAGGTCGAAGAAATATTCAGGAGTATGGCGGCTGTAGTTGACCGGCAAAACGCAACCGATCCGACCTATATACCAATGTCGCGGGATTTAGAGGGTAGCATTGCCTTCCAGACCTCCCTAGATTTGGTATTTAAGGGGTGTGAATTGCCAAATGGTTATACCGAATATGTGCTTCATCCGAGACGGAGAGAATTTAAGGTTGCACAAGTAGGTTCGTCCGAGGTGGAATTGAACAGCATAAGTTACTAGTGACTCATATCGCTGTTGCGAGGCGAGTTTCAATTTGAGGAAGGGATCTGCCGGTCGTATGTCAGAGTAATTCCCCTTCCCTCTCATTTGTTATGTGATTTGATAGATGTTTCAATCTGAGTTAGCCCTCGGAGGGTTCAAACTATACATATGCATTCACAATTCAAGCTACAGATGATTACAAGATCATCTTAGTAGATCAAATTCAAATCAACAGAACTTCTCAACTCGAATATCGAGCAAGTCTCGTTCTTTCTTGCCAAACACCATGCCGATCAAGTGAATGGGCTCCTTACGGATTCGATATTTCTGTGCATAGCCTTTTTCCGAATCAGTGCGATTGCACTGTCGAGCCCTTTTTCTAATCCGGTTTTGTTATCAACCATCTTGAGTTCCAAGATGA
>JAPOUQ010000046.1 GCA_026708585.1 Gammaproteobacteria bacterium | reverse complement strand
TGGAGGCTGAGCCCGGAATCGAACCGAGGTAGACGGCTTTGCAGGCCGCAGCATGACCACTCTGCCACTCAGCCAAACTAATGCATCGGATTCACATCGACATGATTTGATTTTACTCTACAAACCTTCAGATGTTTTTAAGGAATCATGAACCCCTCGTATTCATTTGATGATGTGCTGGAGCGGGAAACGAGACTCGAACTCGCGACCCCAACCTTGGCAAGGTTGTGCTCTACCAACTGAGCTATTCCCGCTGACGACGCAAAATTGAAGGTTTGATTCTAACTCAATCGTTATGACTGTCAATAGTTGTGTCAACTCCTAACCCGAAAATAAGGCAACCCAGGTTAGCTGTAAAAATTTACGTTCTATCCTTTCGGCGACTACTAGGAAAAGCAAATTTATTATGAAACTTCGTACGGTCTAGCGAACTTGCTCCGGCGTGTTTCGCAAATTCCAGACCATCCGATCGTCGCTGAAGATTCACTAAATATGAGCTGAATTCCCAAGTTCAGTAGTAGCGAGCGTCAGCGAAATGCGCCCAGTAGTCGCTCTGCAATTGGCGCAGAACTCATTTACTGTTTTTTAACCAGTGCACATCAATTCTACCAGTTATCATTGAATCAGGGACATGGGTTCGGGAAACTTCTTCTTGATCACCTGACCAGCACTTATAGGTTGATGTTTTAACATTTTTATACGCTACCTCACAGGGAACTGTGGTGATCCTGAATGTTATTTCGACCTTCATCCTGTAGACCTAACAAAGCAAGACCAATCGCTACTACTCGTTGAGGCGAATCGGATGTTTGCTCGTCCTATTCCCCTGGAAATCTAACTTTTGGTGGAAAATAAAAGGAGCAAATCATGAATGATGTCAAAATCATATTTTGATCGATACATGTATCAGTATGAATCAAGTTCACCCAAGAAAGATTTTACATCTCTACCAACGATACCGGGTATCAACACCTGATTAACGGGTGTGTTGGACATCCCGCTATAGATAAGCATGGATCGGGTCTGATAGTTATTAATTGAGCTGGATAATCTGTTCAGGGGTTTAGCCATAGAAGGCGTTAGCGTTTTTGTTGCTTTCGCTTCTACTAGCAATAATTTGCCCGCGCCTTGCGGTATCACAAAATCTACCTCCAATCCCTGCTTGTCACGAAAATAATATAGTTCAATTCGTCTATATTGATTGGCCTGATACTTTATCACTTCGGAGGCTATAAACCCTTCAAACAACGTACCATAGAATGGCGATTTCAGCATTGCTTCCATGCTATCAATGCCCAGCAAGTAACATAACAGCCCTGAATCGGTAAAATACAATTTCGGAGATTTCACCAAGCGTTTACCAAAATTTTCAAAATACGGTGGCACAACGATAATCTGACCCGTTATTTCCAAGATATTTAGCCATGAGGAAATTGTGGGCACTGATACGCCCAAGGGGGCGGCTAGATCGGTCTTATTCAGCAGGTTTCCATGACGGGATGCCAACAGCCCCATAAAACGCCGGAACATGCTTAGGTTTTTGATCGTTGCAATGCTTCGGACATCACGTTCCAGATAGGTCTGAATATAGGACTGAAACCAGATATCAGCGATTGCTGGCTTTTTGACTACTTCAGGAAATCCCCCTCGCAAAATATTGACTTTATCTGACTCTAGCACAGAAAGAGGATAGAGCTGCATGATGGCTAATCGTCCAGCCATGGATTCGGTTACTCCCTGCATAAGAGGTGCTTCCTGGGATCCCGTCAATAGCCATTGCCCTGCTTGTTCAGGATCATGGTCAATACGGGTACGGATATATCTCAATAGATCGGGGGTATTTTGTATTTCATCAAGAATTACGGGAGTATTCAGGTTATCAAGGAACCCTTTCGGGTCGCTATTCACTCGATAAATCACATCTAGATCTTCAAGCAATACATAATGGGCTTTTGGAAAGGTATGTTTTAACAATGTGGTTTTCCCACACTGCCTGACGCCGGTCAGTAAGATGGCAGGAAAATACTGAGCGGCTTTCTCTAGCTTTACCGTGATATTTCGTGGAATGTAATTCATATGACTATTCTAAAGTGATATTTAAGAATAGTCTAACATTTATGTATCAGTTTAACCGCTCCAACTCTACTGAGATTAATGTTCTTTAATGGTCACTATTTTAGAAAATTCCTCATTTTAATGCCAAAACACTTTTATCATTATCCTTAACCAAGCCTAAGCAAATTCTCCTCAATTCCCATTACCTTATAATTACAAATGGATAATCTAAAAAGGGAATCGTGAATAAGCTGATAACAAGATTGAACTATGAATCAAGCACCTTTTACCCAACCACTTCCTGCTGAACCTTTGCTAATGAATCAATGGTTGGATCGTACTGATCGGGCAGAAGTCGGTCGAGAACCTTTTTTCGCGGTCGCGTTTTGGAATATGAGATTTTTCGTAACGCTGTTTCAAGACTGAATGATGGACATATTGGAAACGGAACGATGATCTTTCAGGGAGCTCCTGGGGTAGGCAAGACAGATATTGATGGGTAAATGCATGAATGCGGTTCGCTTGAATTCTACTCCACAAGATCCTTGGGTCGCTGTATCGATTGAGCCGGATTCATTACAATCAACTACAAATGTGATCTTGATCTTGATTGAGGAAGCAAATCAAGAAAGAGAGCGACTTGCCGAACAATTCTCCAGCCAAATTTCAGTGGGTTCCAAGAGAATAAGGAATCTGAGTAATAAATTCTTATCGGAGCTATCGAAGCGTGCTTATACAGTCAGTGCTGGCGGCTTTGATCTTACGATACATGAAAATTCAGAGAGCACATCGAATCCAGAAACAGTCCTTGCAGAGAAAATTTTCGAGATGCAGCACCCCTATTTAAGGATATAAGTATTGTGGTCTTTATCGACGAAGCTCAAACCACGCCGATCAGCCCATCCACAAAAGCAGTTTTGAAGTGCTTACACAAGAAATCCGAAAGATATTCCTTTGTTAACAGCTTTCTTTGGGTTAAGTGATACTCAGAGAGTACTGGACCGGTGCGGTTTGTCGAAGTTCAGCAGAAACCGAGTGGTCACGCTGGATATTCTTTCGCAAGGCTGGCCTCACACATAAACAGTGCATCAGTTGCAGCCGTACGAGTGATTCGTGATCATGGTGGAAATTTAGATGCAGGTTTGATAAAGCAGGGTTATTTAGGTCGGACAAGAATATAACGACAGTTACTATGCATTTCGTCTTGGAGCATTTACTCAAGACCTCTCTATTTATAAGGAAATCGCTTTAGCGGAAAATAAAATGCTAAATAGTACTTTTCCACCTCTGACCTACGCAACTTGACTGAATCCCTCTTGCTGAAATCCACAACTTTTGAAGACTTTTTTAACCGATGCATTACATGTTGATGTCCTCATGGAGACACAACAGATACCTCAATGCTACCGGAACCTATCCCATTCTTTGGTGAATACTTGCGGAGGATGCAAGAAGATTAACTGGAAAATACCTTGTTATTGATACCAAAACTTCAGCAAAGGATTAACAAACTTTAGCCACCTATCCATAAAATAATTGTGCATAAAGTTAACAAAATTACCATTATAATTTGATTTTGGCTATGTCATCTTAGGCAAGTAGTTCAACCATGTGATGGGAATTCTGTTTCGCATTCTTCCACTTGAGAAGTAATATAAAATTGTTCCCTTTCTCATGATTTTTGATAAATATTCGGGCAACCTTACAAATGGTGTTCCATTGGAAATTATTGCAGGATGCAAACAATATGAATAATATAGAGGCATATTACTCACTTTTCTGGAGATAGAATGGCTGATCTGCAACATACTTTAGTTCGTATCCGAGAAAGACTGGAACAACATTTTTTTCCCAACGAACAATCGATTTCTCAAGGCATTGTACTACCAGTCTTACAGAATTTGGGATGGGATGTTTTTCGTCCTGATATAGTCTGCCCAGAATATAGTACGGGAAAGGGTCGGGTAGACTTTGCACTTTGCTCCCCACCGGGAAAACCCAGATGTTTCATTGAAGTTAAGCAGCCTGGCACTATCGGCAAGAAGCTTGATGATGCAGTCGTACAACTGATGAATTATGCGTTTCACAGCGGTGCACAATTCGTTGTTCTCACTGACGGACGAACATGGAGTTTCTATCTTCCGGCGGAACCTGGATCCTATGAAGAACGCCGTGTGTTTATGTTGGACCTATTTGAGCATGAAGCAGGTCGTGCTTCAGAAGTGTTGACTAGGTACTTATTACAAAAGGATGTGCAATCCGGTGAAACTTTGGCACGTGCAAAAAAAGATTTGCATAATGCTACACGTCGGGGTAAAGCAAAACAAGAAATTCCCAATGCTTGGAAAGACTTAGTGCGTGATCGTGATTCGACAATAATTGATAGACTAGCGAATGAATGTGAATCAAAAATTGGAATTCGTCCAGAAAATGCCGATGTAGTTACTTTTCTTGAGAAGCTTACTTACAATACTCAAAACATCATCACTAGTTCTCCTGCAAAAACTCCAACAAGAGCACAGAAAGTTTGGCCTAAGGAAAAAGCTTCTAAAAATAATTCCAGAGAATCCTATTACAGTCTCCATGGGGAAAACCACGTTTGCCAAAATATGAAAACAGCTTTTGTCGAAATATTCACAAAACTTGCACAGCAAGACTCACAATTTCTTTCACGCTGTGCAAACGACAGTAATTTTGTAGGACGAACAAAACGACATCTTGCACGCTCTCAAAACGAAGTACATCCAAATAGACCAGACTTAGCAGTCGCAAAGCTTCCAGACGGATGGTACATCAATACTCATACAAGCAATGCAAAAAAAACCAAACTACTAATGTCAGCTTGCTCTGTAGCGGGGATAATTTTCGGAAAAGATCTGATAATCAAAATACCCTAAATTGAATTGTAGAACTTTCCAAAAATAGTGAGGTATTGGCTTGCTAGACAATCACTTTATATCTTTCTCTGATTAGTCACAGTAGTTGCCAAATTCGTTTCAACGCTGAAGTCTAAGACAGTATTGCTAGCAAAGATTGAACTAAGGGGACAAGAGTATCAATGAATGATCCTTATCAATAAATTATCGAGAAAGACGCTACCCACAGTTCTCGGTTATACCAATTGAGATACACACCCCTAATCCTGAAATAGAATACTCGGCATTGGGCACAAAGCCATATGCACTGTGGGTTTCAATCCTCAACCGATCATCACCCATTGGATGATTTGATAGATTCCTCGAAAACCACGCCATATAAGAAATCGAGAGTGCTTTCAGTTTCTGTATTTAAGGAATAGGGCACAGGGAGATTATCGTAAAACTGAAAAATGTTGAGTACAACGTCACAACCGACCAAGCAATACTTAATTAACCGGCAAGGACAAAAATTCCTGCTGAGATTGTGAGCACCATTTTTGACCACGTTATACCATTACGTGCATGGAGAGAAAAAACCGAGTTTAAATGGGAGTGACTTATTAGGGAGATCGGTTTCTCAAAGGCATACCGTTATCAAATTGCAAGTCGCCGGAAAACGGGCACACTTCAACTCTATCGAAAATTATCAGAGGAACTCGGTATATCAGTCGATTATTTGATCGATTTATTAATTAAATTCACAAACACTGGCTTTCTGGATTCTGATTATCACTCCAGATCATACAAATCGAAATCAAGGAATTATTGGGCAACACTGAGCGTTGCAAAATAACGTTTTGACTGTTATCCTCTAAGATACCGTTGGGGAGCTCACTGAAAGAGCTGAGAGCCATAGATTGTCGACCCATCGAACCTGATCCAGATAATGCTGGCGAAGGAAACGGTACTGCTACGATAAGTCTCGGTAAATTCCGCTTCTGTGCCAGCCTAACGAGACGAAATACTTGGGCGCAAATTCAAAAATTCCAACCGCACTGACCATTGCTGGCTCTGACAGTTCTGGAGGAGCAGGCATTCAGGCCGATCTAAAAACTTTTAGTGCTCTCGGAGTTTATGGGGCCAGTGCAATTACTGCCATTACTGCCCAGAATACACGTAAGGTAGAACGTGTCGAAGCATTGCCAAAAGGCATGGTGCAACAACAGATACTGACGGTATTGCATGATCTTTCAGTTGACGCAATCAAGATCGGTATGGTCTTGTCCGCGAATATCGTTCAGGAAATCGCCGAAGCAATTCGCAACTACCAAGGCTACGTCGTTTTGGATCCTGTCATGATTGCCAAATCTGGGGATCCCCTCCTTGATGAAGAAGCAATCGAATCAATACGCACACTACTTTTACCTAGGGCAGATTTAATCACCCCAAATCTACCCGAAGTTGCTGTCTTGTCGAAGAACCAACAAACAGGCAATACCGATCAAGCATTAAGCCAAGGACATGTTCTTAGGGAGCTCGGCGCAAAAGCTGTTTTGGTTAAAGGTGGACATGGTAAAAATTCGACATGCACTGACTGGTTGATCGTCAATAAACAATCACCAATCAAGCTTACTTCACCTCGAATCAATACACGAAATACACACGGGACCGGTTGTACATATTCTGCAGCTATCGCCGCTTATCTCGCCAAATCAGAAGCATTGGTGGATGCAGTCACTCATGCGCATAACTATCTTGCCCGAGCAATTCAGTCTGCTGATCAACTGAGTATCGGTTCCGGCCATGGGCCTGTTCACCATTTTCACGAATTCTGGCAATGAGCGAAGTCGCCATTATTGGAGCTGGCGTTGCAGGACTAACCTGCGCCTGCGAACTAGTGGATCGAAAGATTGACATCTGCATTTATGAGCAAACGATGAGATTGGGAGAAGGGTCGTGTTCCTGGTTCGCAGGAGGCATGCTTGCTCCCTACTGTGAACGGGATACCGCTGAACATGAAGTTATGCTATCTGGTATGGTGGCGAAAAAATGGTGGCAAGAACATATCACCGAAGTCACGCAAAATGGATCTCTGGTACTGGCCCTCCCCCGCGATCGAAATGAACTGAAAAGATTATCTCGTTTAGGCAAACAATGTCACTGGGTCGATCAACAGGAAATCGCAACAATTGAACCTGGACTGTCAGATTTTTCCGGACCGGGCTTACTGTTTCCTGATGAAGCTCACCTAAATCCCCGCAAAGCATTGCAAGACCTGGTTCATTATCTGGAAATGCGAAATGTCTCGATCCAATTCAATCAAGCTGTCACAATAGAAGATCTTGATGCAAAAGTAATTCTCGACTGTCGAGGCTACAACTCACACCATGATTTGGGTGGAATCCGAGGAGTAAAAGGTGAGATGATGATTCTTCGAACCGAAGATATTAGCCTGTCTCGACCCGTGCGTCTTCTGCACCCTCGCCAACCCATTTACATCGTACCGAGAATCAATCATCAGTATATGCTGGGCGCAACACTCATCGAAAATAACGAACGCACAAGATTCAGCGTTCGTTCAATGCTTGACCTACTCAATTCAGCAGTACTTCTTTCTTCAAGTTTCGGCGAGGCTGAAATCATCGAATTGGGAGTCGATATCCGACCAGCCTTCGATGACAATGTGCCGAGACTATATCGGAAAGACAATGTAATTTTTGTCAACGGTCTATATAGACATGGTTTTCTACTTGGGCCATCCCTCGCTATTCAAGCTGCCGATGCGGTGGTAAATTCCGATTCTTGGGGGAAGTTGCCACAATGCGCATAATTATCAATGGTAAAACTCGGAAAGTGAGCAATCAACTGCTCAGTGAGATTCTCATCGAATGCGGTTATCAACAAACTCACTTTGCTACTGCTTTAAATGGAGCGTTTATTCACAAACACTTAAGAGAATCTACCAGAGTTATGCCGGGTGATCGCATAGAAGTGGTTACCCCGAATGCCGGAGGCTAAATCCATCCATGACCATGCTCGAACTCTATGGACAATCATTCAACAGCCGAATGCTTCTTGGTACTGCACGCTACCCCTCTCCAAGCAAGCTGGCCAAAGCCGTTCAGGCTTCAAAAACCGAAATTGTGACCGTATCCCTGAGAAGGGAAGCTGGAAGCAGCTATGCCGGCGAAAAATTCTGGGATTTGATCAAATCACTCAATATCACAATCCTACCGAATACAGCAGGATGCTACTCTGCTAGAGAGGCGGTAACCACTGCTCAAATGGCTCGAGAAATATTTCAAACAGACTGGATCAAGTTGGAAGTAATCGGCGATTCGGAGTCATTACACCCCGATACCGCTGGCTTGGTAGAAGCAGCCAGAATCCTAAGTGCTGACGGATTCAAGGTATTTCCCTATACCACAGAAGATCTGGTTGTAGCTGGGAAATTAATGGATACCGGATGTGAAGTTCTGATGCCTTGGGGGGCGCCAATCGGAACAGCACGTGGACTGAACAATGAATACGGTCTTCGGACCTTGCGGTCCCGCTTTGAAACCATCCCGATCATCATTGATGCCGGTATCGGACTCCCTTCCCATGCTGCTCGCGCAATGGAACTTGGCTCTGATGCTGTGTTGTTGAATACAGCTGTGGCCCGAGCCGAAAATCCAGTGACAATGGCAGAGGCATTTGCAGAAGGAATTCGAGCTGGACGTAAAGCCTACCTATCTGGCCCCATGCAACCTTCCGATATGCCACAAACTTCAACTAGTTTAATTGACAAGGCAGACCTACGAGAATGACTCTAGAGCCCTTCTATCCGATTTTCGATAGTAGCGCATGGATGAGTCGCCTGGTACCTCTAGGTATACGCCAAGTACAACTTCGTATAAAAAGTGATGATCTGGACTTGGTTCGTAATGAAACCCTAAAAACTATGGAAATATGCCAAAAACATAACTGTCAGCTATTCCTGAACGATCATTGGCAACTGGCTATTGAACTCGGTTGCGATGCTGTCCATCTGGGGCAGCAAGATCTGGAATTTGCTGATCTCTCACAAATCTTGAAAGCCGGTATCAGCCTTGGAGTCAGCACCCACTCAAATCAGGAATTAGTTCAAGCGTTGTCCACAAACCCATGCTATGTGGCTCTTGGACCAATCTATCCAACCATCCTTAAAAAAATGCCCTGGTCACCTCAGGGACTCAAGCGGATAACAGACTGGAAATCGAGCATTGGCTCAATCCCTCTTGTCGCAATTGGAGGTCTCAATCCCGAGCGGGGAATCGCCGCTCTCGAGCATGGTGCTGACTGTGTATCCGTGGTAACCGATATCACCCTCAACCCAAACCCAGAACATCAAATCAATTACTGGCTCGAGATCACCGAGCCTTATCGTAAATCCTCACTCTCTGGAAAGAAAACATGAAAATACTGATCTTCATTTTTGCACTAATATTTACAAGCCCAGTCTGGTCAATGGATAAAATTTCCTTGATTCTAGACTGGTTCATTAATCCTGATCATGGCCCCATTCTAATTGCGCAAGAAAATGGATATTTTGCTGAGCAAAGTCTCGAAGTTGAGATCGTGCCACCTGCTGATCCATCAGTACCGCCCAAAATCGTGGCTGCTGGGGAAGCCGATCTGGCCATTTCCTATCAACCTCAACTACATCTACAGGTCGCCGAAAACCTTCCAGTGATTCGGGTGGGTACGCTGGTTGCAACCCCATTAAATTGCCTCTTGGTTCTCGAAGATGGCCCTATTAAATCGATAGCAGATTTGGCTGGGCGGAAAATTGGATTTTCGGTCGCAGGTGTAGAAGAAGCAGTACTGGCGGCACTACTGAGACCACATGGGTTAGAGATACAAGACGTCGAATTGGTCAATGTTAACTGGTCACTGTCTCCTTCACTGATGAGCAAACAGGTTGATGCGGTAATTGGCGCATACAGAAACTTTGAATTAAACCAAATGAAACTGGAAAATATTCTGGGCAAGTGCTTCTATGTCGAAGAAGAGGGTCTACCTCCTTATGATGAGCTAATCTATATCGCAAATCCGAACACGATGGATAAAGTCAAAATTCGCCGATTTATAAAAGCAGTAGAAAAGGGTGTGCAATACATTGTGAATCATCCAGAAGAAAGTTGGCAGATCTTTGCCTCAACATCCCCAGAACTTAATGATGCCTTGAACCGACTGGCCTGGTTCGACACCTTACCCCGCTTCGCGCTTCGACCTGCTGCTCTGGATATCGGGCGATATCAGGATATGGATCGTTTCTTTCTGGACTCTGGCTTGATTTCAAAACCCAATCCGATTGATCGTTTGGCCATCGACATCACAGAAGAGTAAAAACAGAAAGAAAACCGTTTATTCCTATGAGTGCAGACAATCCTGCCAAACTCGGACTTCGTCTGTCTGGCACATTTTCTTACAATGAACGTCCGTTGTTCAGTGATTTAATGCTGGAACTGCTTCCCGGATCTTGGACATGTTTATTGGGTAGTTCCGGAATTGGCAAGTCAACTCTACTTCGACTCCTTGCAGGACTAGAAACTGGCGGCTCATTTTCTGGCTCAATATCTGCAAGCGATAAACTACCCCTAGATGGACGGGTTGCCTATATGGCCCAGTCCGATTTGCTATTACCCTGGTTGACGGTACAACAAAATGTCTCCCTTGGTGCAACTTTACGCAAAGAGCCGCTCAATAATGAAAAAATTGATTACTTAATACGTAAAGTTGGACTTGAAGATTACATATCCAATAAACCCGGAGAGCTTTCGGGAGGAATGCGCCAAAGATGCGCACTCGCCCGAACCCTGATGGAGAATACCCCTCTGGTTCTTCTTGATGAGCCTTTCTCTGCACTGGATCCCTTTACTCGCAGACAGATGCAGGCTTTGTCCTATTCCACACTAAAACAGAGAACTGTCCTGCTTGTAACCCATGACTTGGCCGAAGCACTCAGATTGGGTGCTCGAATATATGCTATGACACAAGACAAACTCGAACAATTCGATCTGCCTGCCTGTCAATCAATTCGTGAACTTGATGATCCAAATATGTTGGACATTCAATCCCGAATTTTTTCAATACTGAACGCATGAAATCTAAATCAAACAGTTTTTCTTTGATCCGAGTTTGGGAAATCCTTTTTGCCGGGCTGTTCATGATTCTGATCTGGCAAGCCGTTGTGTGGACCACAAAAGTAGAGTCATTTATTCTCCCTGCACCATTGGCAGTTGCTAATGCATTTATTAGTCAATTTTCATTGATTTGGCATCATACTTTAATCACGGCTATAGAAGTCTTAGTGGGTTTGGTATTGGGAGTTGTGGCTGGTATTCTTACTGCATTGAATCTGACCATATCAAAGCGTGGTCGTCAATTCATTATGCCAGCTCTGGTTATAAGTCAGACCATTCCTGTATTCGCTCTTGCTCCCTTGCTAACCCTTTGGCTGGGCTACGGCTTGGCTTCGAAAATAGCCATGGCTGTCTTAATTGTGTACTTCCCAGTCACCTCTACATTTCTAGATGGATTGTCGAATACGCCAAAAGGTTACCTTGATCTTGCCCATACCATGCGTAGCCCAAATCGTTCCACATTGATGCAAATAAGAGTTCCCGCAGCCATTCCTTCCCTAACCTCCGGTATCCGACTAGCTGCCGTCTATGCACCCATCGGTGCTGTAATCGGGGAATGGGTCGGCGCATCGAATGGATTAGGCTATTTAATGTTATTAGCCAATGGTCGCGTCAAAATAGATCTCATGTTTGCTGCATTGGTAGCCTTATGCGTATTGACCGTAACCATTAGAGCGATTGTTGGGTTGCTCTGCAACCGATTAGAAAAATGGTCGGGGCTATCTGAGCGGAACTAGAGCGATTTCATAAAACCCTGTTCCATTCAAAATGTTTTGGCTGGGAGTTGCCGCTCCGTCAAATCCTGTAGTTCCAGCCTTATGCCCCCATCCCCAAGGGACCCATCATCACCCGATTCACGGCCAGATGAAGTTTCGCCATATTGCCTGATACCCTCATCAAGACGGCGTTGTGCTTCGACAATTTTTGTATGCAGCTCTCTGGAATATTCCAACTCATACGACCGCGGCGGCTCTCCTAAGCGGGTTCGAATCCATAGATAAATTGAACCATTTTGTTTGAGAACTCTATCCGGTTCAACTACATTGGCTGACACCAATTCAAACTGCTCAGGTATCCGCACATCAGTTGGCCAACCACTCATTCTCTCCAGCAAATTCCAATGTATCAGATAGCAAATGGGTAATATGATCAAAGCTCCAATTCGAACCGCCGAAGTCATCCGGCCTTGCGCCCAACTAGAAGCAAGGATAACAAGGGGCACAAGGTATACCAAACTGACAATCAATTTGGCCATAGAGGAATATGATCCAGTTTGTAAGGAGTCAAAATCGCAGGCAAATCACTGAAAATTTCAGGCTGTCCATCAGGCCTAACGGTAAACCGAATCACAGTCTGTTCATGGTCCACATCTTGCATGATTACACTATCGGCAAATATTCGTTCAAATTTCGGATTGACTCGATCAATTCTGACCTCCACGGGTACTGATTTTGACTCTCCAGAGATGGAACCATTCTTTGATTTGGAGCCAGAGTCATAAAAAAATAAATTGACGATGTACTCTCCATATTGCTTCTTCCTAATCGTCACAATCTCTTGATTAATCGGATTAACCTTCTCCTGACCATTAATCACAATGGTATCATTTACAACACCGCGATCATCACGATCCAAATGTAGCCATCCGGCATCACGCTTGAGGTAAGAAACAACCTGATCATCTGGCCCCTTGACCCAAAGATCAATATCGTCTTTGAGTAATTCGGGCCAAGTTGCCGAGATTATGTATTCAGCTTTCTTTTCAATATTCGCTTGCTTGGACTCCGGATTGATATACAGTAGCGCAACTAGGAATAGGAAGACGAAGCCAAGCAAGCAGTTGAATAAAAGATCGATAAACGGATCAATCTGGGAAATACGTTTAGGTTGCTTCAGATATAGACTTGCCAAATTGACCTTCTCCCCTACGTGAACGAACAGTATACTGAATTACGCGGGACACCAGTTCATCCGCACCCGAATCAAGGTTCTTACAATACACACCAAGAACTAAAGACAAGCTAATTCCGGTCAGTGTCGTGTAGAGGGCGACCTGCATGCCGCCTCCCATACTAGACATGAGATCCTGCAATACGGAAATGTCGTCACCCTCCAGATTGTAGACCGATCCCAGCATGATGATAAATCCAATCACAGTGCCAACCAAACCAAGCCGAATCAAGCTGTCTGAGATAAACCAGCCCAGACGATGTCCTTTATGAATTTGTTCTGCAAGCCAGGCATGCATTGCTTCATCGTGAGGAGCTTTCTCAAGATTCGGTTGTAGCATCACATCAAGATATTCATCTACCGCACTCGATCTTGCTTTTTCGCTGGCTACTGACTTACCCGTTTGAATACGATGCATGAAATAAAAATTCATTTGCGATAAACGATACGCGCTAACCCCCAAATAGCCACATGAAACAAAAAAAACAACGCCGATAATTAAAGACAACTTGGTAATGTCTGCTTCAATAATCTGCTCAATAAAATGATATCTCCAGATAAGAAAAAATCCAAAGAGTACTAGGCCTGAGATTATTAACCAGGTATAGAACGGACGAAAGGCTGTGGATTGCCAAGATACTTCTTTAGGATTCATGTTGACGTTCTCAAGCGATCGATCAGTATCCAGTGCTCATGTTTGACTTGATATATCCTTAAGCAGCCTTGCTAGTATAAAGGTTGCATGGTAAAACGCCTCCATATGCATCTTGGTGGATTGCATTGTTTCCATTTTCTGCATCGTTTCAGCCAATGACTTTGTTAATTCCAGATCAACTGATCTCATTAACATTGCCAATCGATACCATTCTCCAGAGGCAGAGGGAATTTGACGATCTGGCACTGCGAGTGTACTCATGCCGGCTTCAGGTAATAAAGATTGAGCTTCTACCCACTGCCCTTGTTGACGAAATTTCAGCATACTCTGATTCAACAATTCAACAACCCTTTTGAACACTTCTGGATCATTGGTAATTTGCCACCAGTCAAAAAGTCCACTAGCTACCATTACATACGTCTCCAAAGTCGATAACTGCGCCTTTTCATCACCGGCGATAACGGGAAGATTATCACGTTCAGTCTCGAGAAGTAGCAACTTTACTAGTGTTTGAGCATCATCAATAAATCGATCATTCAGAGCAGCGCCATAGGCCATAGCCGATAATACCAAACCATTCCAACCAAGAACCGGCTTATCATCTCGCTCTTGTGGACGAAAATTCCGGTGATTGAGTATACTCATCTTCACATCTGTAGCACTTCTATGCGGCGCTGGCAATATATAAGTCTTATCCGAAAGCCGATTCTCAACTAGTTCCATCCAGTCAACTCCAAGAACTTCCTCAAGTTCACCGGGAGTCCATAGATAATATCCTCCATCTCTCCCGTCTAAGGATACCGCGGATAAGGAAGATGCATACCAACCGTTATCAAGCTTGAAATTTGCAACCATATGGTCAAGCATCTCGAGTCCCGCTTTCTGATATCGATCATTTTTAAATACGACAGATGCCCGTAACAGTAATTTACTCATCAGAGCTTGGTTGTAAAGCATTTGCTCAAAATGTGGCTTGTCCCAAGTCCTAGTTTCACTATAGCGAAACAGACCACCTTCGATTGGATCAATAACTGCAGAATCAAGCATTGAATTCAAGGTAATCTCGATAAATTTCTTAACTTGAGGTTCCGGATTTAAGTGAGACAACTCAACTAGTGTGTTCATTTGTGGAACAAACGGAAATTTTGCACTGAATCCGAATCCTCCGTATGTCATATCAGTTGCAGCATTTGCCTGTACTAAAAACTGTTGCAACAAATCAAGCGATGATAACCCTGCAACTGGACGAGTATCAGACAATTGAGTTTGGTGTCGTTTCTGACTATCAGCATAAGCCGATTTGGAAATATCCAAAGCTGACTTCTTCCAGTGATCAATGAATTCACGAAGCGATGTCCGCATGGAATCTGGATCTATATAGGTATAACCAAAAATTGGATAACCATCAGGCGTCAAGATGACAGCTACCGGCCAACCAGAAACATTCCGGGTTTTCTGCATGAATGACTGCAGTGAGCGATCCTCTTCAACATGCACCTCCCGGTCCATCACAACCGGAACAAATTGATCATTAATGAAATCAGCGAGCCTTGGGTCGCTAAATGTATCCTCTGCCATTCTGTGGCACCAGTAACAGGCGAGATAACCACTTGAGATGAAAAGTGGACGATTGAGATTTTGTGCTAGCTGGAGTACCTGTGGGGTTAGCGACTGCCAGAGAATCAGGTCATCCGAGTGTTTTGCTACATATGGCGAAATATTGTTGAGGACAGTTTCATCTCGAACCAGTCGGGGCTCATCATTATCTGCTTGAACAACAGAAAACCCCAGAAAAACAAGAATCAGGAAGACAATTAATCGAATCCCTTCAAATCTAGATTCTGTGTTAGGATTGGGTTTGCAAATTTTGAATGGCTGTATTGATTGACCGCTCCAGATAATAGACATAATAATCGGGAGTCAAAAGCCCTGTAAGTCTATCGGCAATTTCTCGTTTTTGATGATCAAGAAATAAAACTGTTGGAGTCCAATTGGTTTCAAATGCAGCAAGAAATTCTCGTGTGCTGATTTCCTTCCCATCTTGATCAATTATAGTCTCGCCTGCATCAATTGAAATTTTACCTATAGACACACTGTCCTGATATTGACCACTCGCCAAAATTGCAGAAAAGAACTCCTCTTCAACTTGTCGACAATAGGGACAATCCTCCTGATCGACCATAACAACAACCACATACTTTGAAGATCGAGTTTGGCCTGCTCCTGTTGCTCGACTCCAATTGGTAATCTTGTCCATAGGACCGTTTCTTTTCTGTACAAACTTAAGCCAAAATGTCCAGGTGCAATGAATTGCTGTAGGAATAGCCTAGTTTCTTATTTTTTGCTTATCGGAACGAATGGCACCCAATAGAACTTGTTTATCGTGGAACACGCGTTATCCACATTATTTCTTCACGCTCGGCTTGTGCGATTCCATCTGTTGCCTGCTCATGAGCGATTGCTACAAGGCTCATAGCCGTTTCCATATCCCCTTTCTCTGCAGCCTGCTTAGCTTTTGCTAGAATCTTTTTTGTATCGCGCCATTCCGATTGCACACTCGCAGCTTCTTTGCGCTTATTGTCCGCAGCTTCCCATGCAGCCTCAAATTCACTTGCAGAACTTGTTCCCGCAATCGCAAATGTTAGGGTGAGTAAACCTGTAATGATAAATTTCTTCATGAATCTTCTCCCGTGAATCCCGATGTGATGTTATCGCCTAGCACCTGGACCATTAAACTCTTGGCCATTGCTCATATAGGTGAGAAAATACTCAAGTTCTCGATACTCCGGTCCTTGTGCCTTGAAGTCTTTTGCTCGTACCTGTTTGTTGCAACCTCCGAAGCGACGATGCAGGGTGCCAATCGCCCCCCATTTCGATCGATAAACCGGCCAATGTGTAGCATGACCAAGAGCTGGACTCAGCTTTTCTAAACGAACACTTTTACCTGAACCCGTGCCGTGACAATCAAAACAGGAAAAATTCAACTGTCCGCGTTTGGTATAGTAAAACCGCTTGCCTCGCTCGTAAGCCGCCAAAGCATCTGGGTCATTTTCGGGAACCACAACGTTGACGCTTTGGCCGCGAGAAATGTAAGACATATAGGCTGACAGTTCAGCTATTTTGCCTCTTTTCCATTTCAATGGTTCTTCACCATTGTTGGTCCGACATTCATTAATGGCCAATTCAAGAGTGATTACCTCCTTGCGTTCACTATTCCAGTAGGGGTATTGACCTCGGACAGCACCATCACCAAAGCAGTCAGAATACGACTTGCCGTTGGCAAAAGTTTTGTTGAATTCCACCTCACCCGCATCAACAGCTATCTCATATGGTGGGAATTCTTCAATTTGCTCCCAATCAGCCCGAGCGATCGGATCCACCGAATAAATCCCATTTTTAAAATCATCTAATGGGACATCGGGAAATTTTGTCGTGAAATAATTCTCAAAAGCAGCCCGATCATTTTCAGGATTGGCAAATGTACCACTCCATGCCAAGGCCATGGCGGCAGCTAGTAGAACCGCATATTTTTTAACCATCTTTTTCTCCACCTAGTTTGATGCGCAGTATCATTGACCGTTCTTATTAATTATTTAATAACCGCTTCGCCAGAATCGGTCTCGCCCATGTTATCGATAGACGAAAGTTGAATCGTATCGCCAGCCTTAGGCCCTGAAACAGTAAACGATAAATACGGATTTTTCGAGATTGCAGGCCCCATATTGCACCGAAGCAATTCATTACCATTATGGGTACAAGTTATCTCTGTAATGTGATGCGCGGGTATTGGTTCACCGGTTTTTGAGTCTTTACGAAGGCCAGTTTCCATTGCGTGCTTCATCAAAGCCTTCACTTCTACCATTCCATCTTTCATTTTTGCTTTGCATTTAATTGCCATAACATTTACCTCCGATTATCCGCCACAACCACCAATGGTGACTTTTATTTCTTTGCTAGAAGCGGTATATACCTTACCATCCGCTTTGACCACCGCAACTAAAGGCGAGGTCTTACCCATTTTAATTCGTGTACCTACAGATACATTTGACTGATCGGACATTACGAAAGTTGTAACCAATGGAGCGGGGTTTTCCGGCACCATAAGAGCGATCTCTTGAATATTGTTTAACCCTACATTGATGCTAACAGGCACCACTCGACCGTTCTCGGCAATATCCGGTGCCTTAAAGGTAATCGCATCCGTTTCGATCATTTCAGACTCACCAAATAGAGCATTCTTAGCATCATTGACGGTTTCGGTATCAAAGGCAGCGGTGGGCCAACTAGCCAGAGTCGAAACCGGCAACAGACCGGAAGTTACGCCAACCCCCAAACCTGTGATGGTGGCAAGCTTACGGTTAAATTCTCTTCTCTTCATCGTTACTGTCTCCTCGATTTATTTACAGGGTGTACAAGTATTCAACAATCGCATCAATTTCTTCGTCCGTTAGGATATTATGTAGACCGAACGGGGGCATGATCGTGTTAGGATTGAATTCAAGCGGGTTATAGATTCGAGCCCGCAGGTTTTCGCGATCAGGAAAACGGAGTTTCATCGCAATGAGTGGTGGGCCTTGCGTTCCTGGCTGATTCCCATCGTCCATCATATGACAGGAAAGACAGTTTCCTTTTTGCCTATTCAAAGCTACTTTCTTTCCCAGATTTACCGCCTCTTCGTCAGCAAGAGCAAGCTCGCCTTGAAAAACCCCAAAAGAACCTAGAGTCACAGCAAATGCCAAACTCAAAACCATAAGAGTCTTTTTAATCATCAACCATCCACCTTTGTTTTGTAATTCATTTACTTTTTGTGATGTGATTTAACCCATCAACTTATTTTTGTTATTCGCATATATTAATCAAGCATTTTCAACTTAGCAAGTAATTTTTTTTAATTTAAGGAATGTGCATCCATCATTCAGCCTTTCTACTACCCCCAACAGCATAAAAGAAATCTTTCACTGCAAAAAGATGCTAGACAGCAAATCATCGATTACTGAGAGTTGATACCTAAGGTAGTGGAGCTTGTATTTATGGGGTCAGAGTAGACTTCCCTCATAATCCATGATCCCAGGATTATCTGATACTCCAATTATCGTAGGGTGGTACATTTTTGAAATACGGATGACGTTATCATCACCACTCGCTGACTTGAGATAGTCACGCACAATATCCCATACCAATCTTCCATCCGGATAATCCCCAACAACTCCCCAACCCGCCACTATATATGTACCATCAGCAATTATTCGTTGGCCGTTATCAAGAAATGCTTCAGTAATTCTCTCCAATAGTGGTTTGGATGGTTCGATTGAATAGTGCATCCCCGAGACTCTGGCCATATCACCACCCGCCTGAAGATAAGGATCCGGATCAAACAAATTGTCAGCAACCGACTCCAATATGGTCAGCAACGTCTCACCGGTCATTTCTTGGACATAGGTTTCACCATAAGTCATTGCAGTCTGTGTCATCACATCTTCCATAGTAATCCAATCGCCTTCAAGAATGGTTGTGCCCCACCGAAAACCTGGAGATAAGGCAATCTGAGCATCATACTCATGCATCAACGCATCACAAATCAATTGATCCCATGTGCCCATGAAATTCCCACGTCGGTATAAAGTCCGATCTGCGATAGCAAGTTTCTCTGAAAGTATATCGTCATACCGTACACCCAAACGAGCAGGATGTACCTTGTGAGCGGAAGCACGGCTCTCGATCACTGAGTCTTGATAAACTTGAGACCGTATCGATGAGACCAATTTAGACACATCTGGATCAGATTCAATCAAAGAATCGAAGATAGGAAGCAAATGATAGGCCATCCCTTTTTCAAGCCCATCCCTGACTTTGATATCGAGCACTCCAACAAATTTACCGTTGGTTCCAGCGTTGGTAACCAAACAGGTTTCACCGTTTGGAGTTAAAACTTCAACTGGTTTTGGAATTCCATCATGAGTATGACCGCCTAAGATGGCATCAATACCGTTGACTCTTGATGCTAATTTGAGATCGACATCCATACCATTGTGTGAAAGAAGAATCAGGGCATCTGGAGATTCATCTATATTGATTTGATTTACCAATTCAATCAGCTCATCTTCACGGATTCCAAAAGTCCAGTCTGGAATAAATCCTTGAGGATTTGCGTTAGCTGTTCGTGGAAAGGCTTGACCAATCACTGCTATGCGATAATCAGCAACTTCCCGAATCGTGTACGGTTTGAATGGAATTTCATTGTCTTCATCATAAAGGCCAATACCATCAAACTCTTCTGCCATTTCAAAATAGGTGTCCTCAAATAGACTATCCTCTTTAATTCGCACGTTTTGAGCGAGAAATTCGCCGTTAAAAGCATGAATATTTGACAGAGTTTCATGTTGATGGTACGTGAACTCCCAGTGACCGGTCATAATATCGATCCCCAACATATTGGATACTTCAACCATGTCACGCCCCCGTGTCCACAAAGATGTTGCAGAACCCTGCCACAAGTCTCCACCATCCAATGTCAAAACCCGTTCTTTCCCCGCTTGCTCCTTTAATAGCCTGTACAAGGTTGCAAGGTTTGCTACTCCACCCATTTTCCCGTATTTCCTGGCATTGGCCTCAAAATCGAGATAGGTAAAAGCATAAGCTTCGATGGAGCTCTCTTGAAGATTGACACTATCAAGCAATGAACGACCAACTCGATGCGGTAGCTTACCCTCAGCAAGCCCGATACCCAAATTGACGTTGGGCTCCCGAAAGTAAATGGGCAATAGCTGGGCATGAATATCGGTGGTATGGAGAATCCTCACCTCTCCCTTAAGCGGTAAGTTATAGAGTTGATCAAGCGAATCCGCGAAAGCATGCCCTTGCCAGAGGTCTGCATATTCTGCCACCAAAGAACCGGTTGCAGCCGCCCCTAGCAGTTTGAGAAAAGAACGACGAGTAGTCATGTTGTAATTATTTGTAGCTTTTGAGTGAAAATTACGGCTTGGTTTGTGAACCTTGTATCTGCGTCAAGCAATCTTTCAAAAGAAGTGTAGCACAGGATTGAAAACAATCGTGATGATCGGTCTTGAAGCAAGAGTTCAAAAAACCCATTCATGTTGAACTATCCTCCAGTTCTAGGGTTACTAGCCAGATCGTGTTTTGATTTGGATTTGAATATAGACAGAAGTTGGAAAACAAGGGCGGGCGTAGCGATGGCTAATGCGATAAAGTCGGCCTGTAATGATGGCGCGATAAATACCACCCCAGACAAAGCCATCAGAATCCGAGATAGTGCTTTCATAGGAGCAAACAAGTAACCAACAACAGATGCCGATAAAGCAATCACCCCAAGGATGCAACTTATACTAGTATAGGCAAATTCCCATAAGTCAAAACCGGCTGAAGAAACAAACAGCAGAACTGGGGCATACACAAATGCCATAGGCGCGACAACTTTCCCTAAACCTAGAGTGAATGCGGATATTCCCGTTCTAAACGGATTGGAATTGGCGATTGCTGATGCTGCATATGCAGAAGTACAGACAGGCGGAGTAATTTCCGCAACAACTCCGTAATAGAGCACGAACATATGGCTAGCAATTGGAGGAATTCCAAGTTGTGCCAAGGCAGGCTGAGCCACGGATACCAGCATAATATACAGAGCTGTTGTAGGAATTCCAGCGCCCATTAGTATGCAGATGATCGCAACGAAAATTAGTGAAAAAAGAAGCTGAAGATCGGCGATAGTAAAACTCAGCAGATTTCCCAATGTCACCAGATGATGAATATCACTGGCTAGATTGGCAGCACCTTGGGTAACCATGAACCCAACCCGAAAACCAATACCGGTAGTGTTGATCACTCCCACGACGATACCGACTGCTGCCGCGGCTGCACCGACAGCCAAGGAATATTTGACCCCAACCTCAAAAATGGAAATCATCTGCGTAATACTGACTGGCTTTTGTGCATTAAATGTAGCGATGATAGACCCAAAAGAAAGGATCAACATCGTAGCGAGATCAAATCCGCCGGATAAATATTTATACAGAATGAAAGTTAGAAATAAAGCCGGAAAGATCAGGGTTCTAACTTCTCGATACCGAGACATCCCAGCAATAATGGCAAGTGAGATTCCGCAAAATGCAGACATAAAGGGCGTATAACCAGAAAATAGGACCCATAGTAAACCTAACAGGGGAATGATATTCGCCCAGCCTTCACTCCATACTGCTCGGAGCTTAGGCATTGCATCTTTGGCCATTCCTGTCAACTTCAGTTTTCTAGCCATAAGATGTACTACGGAAAATACACCAACATAATGCAATAGTGCCGGGAAAATAGCTGCGATGACAATTGTGGTATAAGGGACTTCAAGAAACTCAGCCATTATGAAGGCTGCTGCCCCCATAATTGGAGGCGTAATTTGTCCTCCTGCTGAAGCTGCCGCTTCAACCCCTCCCGCAAAATGCCCAGGATAGCCAAGTCGTTTCATATTCGGAATGGTTAATGCTCCGGTTGAAACAGTATTAGCAACGGAAGAACCTGAAATGGTGCCAAAAAAAGCCGATGAGACGACCGAAACCTTGGCGGGTCCCCCAGTATATCGACCAGCTAGAATTGTTGCATTGTCAATAAATAATTTGCCCAAGCCAGTTCGTTGAGCGATAACTCCGAATAGGACGAAGTGGAAAACAATCGTGGAGACAACCCACAACGTGACCCCAAATATTCCTTCCTGAGGAAAGTACATGGATGAAACAAAAGTGTTAAAGCGGACACCTGGATGTTGTAATAGTCCAGAAAAATAGGGACCAAACAAGGCATAAGAGATAAAGGAACAGATAATCAGAGGCAAAATCCAACCCAAAGTGCGCCGTGCAATATCGAGTACCAAGACAATGATAATGACAGAAAAAACAATGTCATAGAGATTAGGGTTGCCCATACGGAATGACTGCTCTTCAATACCAAGGAAAGCAACGCCATGCCACGCGAAACCAAGATAGAGAGCAGAGGTCACTCCAAGTATCATCAATACAAGATCATATATTGGAACATTGCCGACTCTGAGCAGACTCGAGTTGCTGGTCATTAGTTTCTGAGTCCGTACAATCGGAAACAAGGCATAGATTAGGATAAACAAACCGGCAAGATGCCAGCCCATATGCCAATGATCAGGAGGTAGACCAAACCCCGCAGTGTAGTAATGATAAATCGCAAAAATAATTGCGATCAGGCGCAAAAAAATGTGGAATCGAGGACCGATTTGCCGAGTGTTTACACCTTCATCATATTTTCTTTCGATGCGATCAAGCTGCTCGGTGTCAAGCTCTTGATGGTCTTTTTCGGGTGTTTGAATTTGAGTACCGCTATTATTGAGAAACCGGCGAAAGTAGAGCTTTCGCCGGTTTTAATTATTTGCAAAGAGAAATAGAATTATTGAATCATGCCCTGTTCACGATAGAATTTTTCTGCACCAGCGTGGAGTGGTACTCCTAGGGTTAAAATACCATCAAGAGCAGTTTCAGCTGTAATCAGCCTGCCCTTGGGGTGTCCGTTGTCCAGTAGCTTTCGTGTATTGCTATTCCACAAGGCAGCAGTGATTCCATAAACGAGTTCCTCTTCAAGGTTCGAAGAAACTACTAGCAAGGCACTGACCGCTGGTGTTCGCACATCATAATCAACTCCTTCATACACACCTGCAGGAATCTGAGAGGGGATATAAGCAGGAATAATATCGTTTATTTTCTTAACATCAGCCTCTGTGAATGAGTGTAGATCCATACCCTTTGTGGATGCAAGCTGAACCATTGCGGCGACCGGCCAGCCAGCAGCATAGAAATAAGCATCAAGCTGTCCATCAGCCAAGCGTTCTGCACTTTGAGAGTTATTCAACTCAGCTTCGTCCATATTATCCCGAGTTACCCCCCAGGCTTCTAGCATTTGTAGCACTGCAACCTGCGTTCCAGAACCTGCCTGTGCAATTCCAACTCGTTTGTTAGCCAAATCACCGAGATCGTTGATAGATGCACCTTTTGGCAAAACTAGGTGAAGATCTTCGGGAAAGAGATTAGCAATAATACGAAGGTCGGGATGCGGTTTACCTTCAAATTTACCTTCGCCAAGGTACATTGAGCGGGTGACATCAGCGGCGGCCAATCCTGCTTCGAGTTCACCATTTTGAACAGCAGCATTGTTGAACACCGATGCAGTAGTTGACTGGGCGATTGCAATCAATCCGGGTACTCCACATTGACCACCTTTGTCACAAGGTCGAGCTCCCGGTGGGGCAGATATCGCATTAGCGATTGTACCCCCTATCGGGAAATAGGTTCCGCCAGCGCCACCTGTACCGATTCTGAAGAAGGTCGCATCTTGTGCGAGTACTTGAGTACCGAACATTGAGACAGATATAGCCAATGCTACAAGAAATTTACGTAAGTTCATATTCGTTAATCCAATGTTGAGTGATGAATATTTGAAAGTGAATAACTACTCGCTCTCAATACTCGTCCGTAATTGGAATAAGCAGCCGTTCTATATTAGCATTTATTGTAAATTGGTTTTCGAGTAAATACCAGTCTTACCATAGTGACTTATCCGTTTTCTATTCCAATATTTCCCCTAATAATCAAAACAGTCTAGATATCCAATTTGGAGTATGAACTTTATCCGTTTTCTGCAATATAATTGTGTAAATATGTAATTGGACAGCCAACGGCGATCTCATTAAATTTACCCTACCAAACCATACTAAACATCAATAAATACTCCTTGACTGTGATTGCTAATTTTTCTTCATATAACTACTGCATAAAACGCTGATATTGACATGACCGACACAACACAATTTTTGGATGCGAGAAAATTGAATTGCCCTTTACCAATACTGAAGGCCAAAAAAACGATTAACGGCATGAAGTCTGGGGAAACCCTTAAGATTCTGGCAACCGACCCTGGTGCTGTTCGAGATTTTGAAGCATTCGCTAACCAGACGGGTCATAAACTACTTGAGTCGACTACAATGGATAGTGAATTTCATTTTATTCTGCAGAAGGCATGATCAAAAAACCTGCTTTAGATTGATTGAATCAGAAGTATGGAACTCGAACACATCCAAAAAATTGCTCTTATCGGATTTTTCGGTGCAACTATTTTTGGCGCGATCGCGAGTCGCACTCAATTTTGTACCATGGGAGCGATTAGCGACTGGATCAATATGGGGTCTTTGACTCGATTCAGGGTCTGGTTTCTGGCCATGGGTCTTGCTTTAGTCGTCACACAAATTCTCTACCTGACGGGAAGCATTGATTTGGGCGAATCAATCTATCACACTACAAGTTTCACATGGCTTGGTTATATTTTTGGTGGCTTGCTGTTCGGTATCGGCATGACAATCGCTTCGGGTTGTGGTCAAAGAACAGTTGTGCGCCTTGGCGGTGGTAACCTCAAATCATTGATTGTACTTTTAGTCATGGGATTGACCGCCTATATGACTTTACGTGGAATACTCTCCATACCTCGTCTGTTCATCAATGATCCAACCACTTGGCAATTCTCGGATGCTGGTCTTGCAAGTCAGGGATTACATGACATTCTGTCCAGATTTACTGGTTTATCTCCAAGTAATATAGCGGTCATATTGACTGTGATTATTGGCGGTGCTGCGGTTGTATTCGCCTTTCTCGATCGGCAAGTCTGGTCTCGCTTTGACAATCTTCTAGCCGGAATCGGAATCGGTTTACTCATTGCCGGAGCTTGGTACACGACTGGAGTGATTGGATATGATGACTTTGATCCAATTCAACTCGAGGGCGTTTCATTCATTTCACCCGTTGGCAATACCATAAGTTATTTAATGACCTTCACTGGTGCTACGATTAATTTTGGCATTGCGATTGTCTTGGGAACATTATTTGGTTCCTTCATCTACAGTCTTATAACTGGAAATTTTCGTATCGAAAGTTTCAGCGATACATCTGATTTGGTAAATCATATCATTGGAGCAATATTGATGGGCTTTGGTGGTGTACTAGCTTTGGGTTGTACGATTGGCCAAGGGATAACTGGGATGTCGACTCTTGCTCTTAGTTCCATTTTCTCTTTAGGCTCAATTATCCTCGGTTGCATCTTTACCCTTAAAGTCCAGTACAATCTTTTGGATGATCTGGGGTTTTGGAAAGCAGTTAAGGTAACCAGTCTGGAGATGTTGGGGAGAAAATCTTCTGACGAATGATAGCTTCAGGGATTTTCAGAATCAAGTTTCGGAATTTCCTAGTTTAAGGTCTTAATTATGTCATTATAAATTGACATTATATTGCAAGCCGGCATCAAATCATTGGTAAAGTTTCTTGTAATGCTTTCCCTGTATCAGGATCAGCCATGGTTGGCAATTTTGGGGTGTGTCCTTCAAGGTATTCCTCAATCGACCAGAATTGTAATTTTGGATACAAGCTTGCCCCGATTTTGTAATTACTGAGTTTGCCGGCCTCGGCTAATACTGAACTGGTTGTCGTTTTATTCATAGTGATAAATATTCCAGCAGATGCTTTTTCTCGTTCCATGACATGCAGAAAGTCCCGCAATGTAGTTGCGGTATAACCTCCTCCTTTCACTTGAGCTATGACTAGCCCGGATTCTTTCTGATCGGTTCCTTGCTCTAGTTCAATAGGCGTTAGCATCTTGCCTCGACCATCGATACCCCCCGTCTCCGGTCTTAATTTCATTCGGAGATAACCCCGCTACTCGTGTTACCGCCCAGGCTTCAAAATCATAAGGGTTTGAATCTAACATCAATCGCTCTCGGACTGACATCGATACCGCTCCATTTTCGGTTATTCTTTTCAGCTGCTTCCAGCGTCGTACCACCACCCATAAATGGATCGCAAACAATATCTCCTTCGTTTGAAGAGGTTTTGATTATTCGTTCCAATAAAGCGACTGGCTTTTGGGTGTCGTAATTCAACTTTTCTTTAGAAGTATTGGCAACACGCGGTATGTCTATCCAAATATTTTGAACTGGGTGACCTTCAGATTCATCCAGATATTTCTTATGTCCATCTAATCTAGGACTTCCATCTTTTTTTTCAATATCAAACCTTCTTTCCACATTTTTTCCATGTTTTCTAGAGCATATGCCCAACGTCTTCTTTCTCCAGGAATAGAACCTCTCCAGATATATCTTCCAGAGTCGTTTACCCCTTTTCCAGGCGCCGTCAAATCATCGCCTCGGTAAAGCCGTCCATTTTCTTCTTATTTATACCTGCCTAATTGAGCATCACTGTATTTATGACATTGTTGATTCCAAATATAATTATTTCCAACAACATAAAACAAAATAATGTCTGCAATGTTTCCATATCCTTTTGCGTTGTTATGAGATTCGTGCCTTTTCCATGTGATCTCATTTCTAAAACTACTCACCCTAAAAACACAATCCATAACCATTTTCAGATAATGGCTGGCGGTCGGATCGCAATGTAAGTAAATACTGCCTGTAGGTTTTAACTTGTTTTTCATCATTGCAAGCCGCTCGGCCATATAGGTTAGATAGGCAAGCATTCCACTATCACCCAGAATTGTATGCAGTCCCACTATTGATTTGTGTGCTGGGTGATTTACTGCGTTTTTCAAATCCATGGTTCTTTGTGCCGCCGCATCGTTCCAAATCCAAGTATCTGTAAACGCCCTGACTTGTGCGGGAACACCATTGCCTTTCCCAAAGGTCTGGTTGTAATTTGCTTTGGAGTTAAAAGGCGGATCAAGATAAATCAAGTCAATGCACTGATCCGGCCATTGCTGCATAACCTCAAGACAGTTTCCGTAGTAAAGCGAGTTGGTTTTAAATTGCATAAATTACTTTAGTTTTATTCTCCACTAAATGGAATGGGGGTGGTTTCTCCTGGCTTTTTATATGCTCGTTTCAATGATCTTTCAAACGTACTCCAGTATGGAGCGGCACGCATTAAAGCCATAACTCCGGCTAAATGTTCTCGAAGTTTCGGATGGCCATATTCTGTAGTAAACCACCTATGGTGATGACTTTTTCTTCTTCCCCCCACATTAGGATTTATTTTTTGGGAATTATATACATTGTACCTCACTGGCTTAATAAAAAACCGAGCGTGAAATTTGCTAAATTAGTTCATGTTGAGTGGGGGGATTCATGCAGCCCGATTAGTGACTGGGTTTTGATTGATGACTTAGTTTCTCCGTCACCAGTAATTTGTTAAACAATAGGATGGCTGGTTTATTACGGTGAAAAGGTCAAAGCTATTGCACAAAATATAGGTGATATTGAAGATGAAAATATGCAAGTGTCGGGAATTATGCAAATCCCGACATGCAGTATACGCAAAATGTCAGATATAAATTCTTCTTTCTTTTCCCCTTATGTTCGTCTTGACTGAGAACACTTGCCGCTATTCTTTCTTGTGAGCTTTTTTACCCGCTAAGAATTTTCGATGCAAGCGTTGATGTTTTGTCTGTTGACTGCTTTTTCGGCATAAGATTGTCTCCTGTATCATGATTTTGATTTCGACTTCATAAATCGCCATTTTTTCTTGGGCGGTTGCGAAAGGATTTTTTTGGCTACCTGTTCAGGTGTAGCATTCGGGATAGGATCAGGTAACTTTCTATTTTCATTTCTTTCGGGTTCCAATTTTTACTCTGTTCTGTAATTTTCAATTGCTTTGATTATGTCATTCAATTCTCCCTGTACCCATTCATATTTATTCGGAAATATCTCATGTATATGCTTTTCAATTTCTCGAAAGTAAGGGGTTTCTAATTTATATTTGATTTTGTAGGCCCGTTCAGGATCGCCCGTTTGGTAGGCTACCAGTCTTGATTGAGCATTCTTTGCAATCCCAACCTTGTACTCTCCAGGATAACTGGGATGTGAAATGATATAGACAAATTTCCTTTCCCGGTAGTCAACATCCAGATCGGTACGCCTGGGCGGATCGGTTTTCAGGTGAATCTGGTTTCTGAATTGCAAAATATGCCCCGGATCGGCAGCCTCGTCAGTTAATCGATCCCTCACCAAATCGTATGCAACGATTGATATGTCTATGCCGATCCATTGTCTGTTCAAGTGCTCGGCGGCTACGCAGGTCGTGGCACATCCGCAAAACGGATCAAGCACAATGTCCCCCTCGTTGCTGGATGCTTTGATTATGCGATCAAGTAAAGCAAGAGGCTTTTGAGTTGGATAGCCTGTACGTTCGGGTGAATGGCTTTGAACTGGTGGAATGTCAATCCAAATGCTTGTTGGAATGATTCCTTTATGTTCATGCAAATATCTTTTAAGACGAGGAACTCCCCCAATTTTTTTAGGGATATGTATTCTCCCATCGGTTTCAAGTTGTCTTATTCTTTGTTCAGGATAACGCCATGGTCCTTTATGTCCATGAAAATCGTATTTGTATCCTCCCCCGCTCAGACCCTTGGCCGATATATCACCGATAACATATCGGCCAAGGACATCTTCATACGAATACTTGCTTGCCTGTTCGTCAGACAATGGAACACGGACAGAATCATGATTGATAGATTCTCCGTAAAAAAAAATACTATCTACAACCCGTCCAAATTGTGCACCATCACTATGCCCTGATTGCCGTTGCCAAATTATTTCATTCCTAAAATTCTTTTCTCCAAATATACAATCCATTAAAGATTTCAAATAATGACTCATAGTCGGATCGCAATGCAGATAGATTGATCCTTTTTTCTTCAATATTCTATGGCATTCGATTAGTCTTATTGCCATGTATGCCAAATATGCAAAGTTGTAGGGATTGCCAACTCCTCGAATGCCGTTAAGGTAGTGATACAGTTCTGGCTGATCTTCTTTTATCGTAACCAACCATTCATCCTTAACATCTTCTTCTCGAAATATGTCCTTGAAACTGGCCCCCTCTGCACTACTTCCAATAGGTGCGGTAAATTTCTTGTTCTTGTTAAAAGGTGGATCAAGATAAATCAGGTCAATACACTCGGAATTTATGCCACGCAAAATATCGAGATTGTCATGGCAAAAAATGGTGCGGTTTGGGATGTTACAGTCGGTCATTTGGTCAACTCCTTGTAAGGCAACTGTTTCCCATCCATGTTTTTAACAATCCATTGCATCTGGTCAATCGTGTCATTTGTCGGATATTATGACGACCAGCAAATTCATTAACATATCGGTTCAGATGCTTCTTGGACATTTTATGATAAGTGCCGTGATAGCCACGCTTAAGCATTGCCCAAAAGCTTTCAATACCGTTGGTATGCGCCATACCATTGACATACTCGGATACAGAGTGCTTGACTGCTTTATGTGGTCGTTCAATGCCGTGATATGCCCTTGCGTCATCCGTATAAACCGTTGCGGTTTCTTCGGTGTTTTCAGTAACGAAACCCTGCAATGTATCGGCATCAGTGCTATTGACTACTGTAGCAGTAACTTCGTTGGTTTCACGATCTTTCATACCGACCACTGCCGTTTTGCCGACAGGGCCGCGACCTTGTTTTCGTTTCATGCTTGCGTGCTTGTAGGACTCTTTGCTACCGATATGGGTTTCACCAACTTCTACAGGGCCGCTAAATTGAATCAAAGAACCATCATCAAATGTTTCTCGGATTTTATGCATCATGATCCATGCTGATTTTTGAGTAATATCCAACTCCCTATGAATTTTCATGCTGGAAATTCTTTTAAGGTTAGTAGTCATCAAATAAATACCAACCGCCCATGCTCGATAGCCGATATTTGACTTGTGCATGAGAGTTTTTGTTTTTACTGAAAAATCACAACGGCATGACCGACATCGGTGAGGCTGATTTTTTCGTTTTTCTTCAGGGCGGGTATATATGTTATGTGATCCGCAATGAGGACAGACAACACCATCTGCCCAGCGGTTATCTTCAAACCATTGCTCCGCATCGCGATTATTAGGAAATAAATCCATAATCTGCATAAGGGATAAACCTGTTCGATAATGTTTTTGGGTGCTGATTTTGCTATTATGCTGTACCGTTATTTGACTTTGTGTGGTAGATTGCACCCCATTATAAGCAAATTGTCAAACTTTTTTTAAATGTTTTTTTTTCCGTTAAAATGCAGTTTTTTACATTAAATTATTGAAGGCAATGTGCCGCTATATGAAATTGATATTCAGGATTCTTAAGTATGCAGAAACTCGTAATGGTCACCGATTGCCATTGCCTCAATTTAATCAATATTCAGAACAGCAAATTGAGTATCACACAAGATTATGCGAATAAGCTGGTTACTTGCTGATTAACAAAGATGGTTATAAAGCGTCATTCATAAACGAATTGACTTGCAGGGACATGAGGAACTGGAACGACTGCGCAAAGAGGGATGCTGTAATTAGCGATGGGGTACAATATATATAATTTCCTAATTTAACCATATAGGCTTTACCTATTCAAAACAGTCAATACAAAATAAGTGCCTAGCAACAGATCATAAGTTCTCGTTGGTAATCATATCCAATAACATTCTTGACCCCTCTAAACCATTGTCTGCTGCCTTGCTTAACCATGTCTTCGCAGTATTGATGTCCTGAATAACACAATCCCCGTCAAGATACATGCAACCAAGTCCGTGTTCAGCCAGTGCTATGCCCTGCTGGGCAGCTGCCTTCATCCACCGGTATGCCATAAGTTCATTGCGAACAACTCCCAATCCTCTTTGATGCATGACCGCTAACCGATATTGCGCTTCTCCTACACCATTTTCGGCGAGTGGTCCAAGCAACCGCATTGCCTGCGAAAAATTCTTAGCTTCGAATGAGGCAATACCACTTGCAAGTTCAATTGCTGATTCGCTATTTTCATGAGGAGGGTCTTCAAACATCGTTCAAATTTCAAAGTCTATATGTCAGCCCCTCACGTACTGCTAGCACCGCTGCCTCTACTCGTGAATGCAGACCTAGTTTTTTCAGGATAGATTTAACGTGTAACTTTACAGTACCGTCTGATATTCCAAGATCAAGAGCAATACGCTTATTACTCTGACCTTCTGTCAAATGACACAGGATCTCCATCTCACGAGGCGATAAACAATCAAAAATCGAGTCCGAATCTTCGGGCATTTCCTTTTTCTTCTGAATAATGGATGCCAGCTTTCCAGCTAACTGTGGCGCAACTACAACCTCACCCAAAATCACCTTTTTCATAGCGGCAACTAATTCATCAGGATCCATGTCCTTTAACAAATAACCATTGGCCTGATGATGCAAACAGTCTGTCAAATCGGAAGTATCATCACTTGTTGTCAAAATAAGGATTGGTAAATCTGTGTGATTTTTTCGCAAAGTCTTGAGCGTTTGAACTCCATCTAGTTCCGGCATGCGAAGATCAACCATGACCACATCAGGACACTCACTACTTACCGATTCGATACCATCAGCCCCACTCGAAAAAGAAGTGACTTCAACACCTCTTCGCCTCAACAATCCCTCCAGACCCTCTCTGAAGAGCGTATGATCATCAATCAATACCGCTTTCATCTTGTCGCAAATGCTACGGGTAATTAAATTCGAGTATGACTCGACTTCCCTCTCCCGGCTCGGTCTCGCATTTCAGTTCTGCATTCAGTTTGGCTGCTCGTTCAGCCATAATCTGTAATCCAACATGCTCTCCTAACTGCACAGAGCTTGATAATTTTTGCTCATTGTACCCTACCCCATCGTCTTCAATTACAATTCGACAAAATCCTTCACGATTTCTAAGTAACACTCTTACATTATTGGCTCTAGCATGCTTTTTTGTATTATTCAGTGCTTCTTGAATAATTCGAATAACCTCTGTTCTCATATCTGGGAGAAGTTCATCATCTTGCCACTCATTCTGAAAAAATACCGAAAGGTTTGTATCTCGTTCACATCGCTCAATCAGTTTAGCTACTGAACTAGGGATATCTTGCAACTGGTAAGGCGCGCGGAACTGTCCAATTAGAGAACGCAACTCCTGAACTGCTTCCTCAACCTGTTCTTCCAGTTTCTCCATCTCTTCCCAAGTAACCTGCTCGTCACCCTGATGCAGGGTTTCATCTAATACTCGCACCTGAATACGAAGACCAGAAAGTGTCTGAGCTAGTGAATCGTGGAGTTCATTAGCAAAACGTGCTCTGGCTTCGATCATATACATACGCTCGGACTCATTGTCCAATCGAAATTGCTCAACCATGACTCCAAGATGTTGCCCAATACTTGAATATAGCCTTCGGTTTTCTGGATTGACTGCTTCCTCATCATCAAAAAAAAGCTGTAAAGTTCCGAGATAAGTATCCACATACTGAATCGGGATCTTTACGCTATATATGGAATTTGAACTGCCTGAAGATAAAAGGTTAGCACTCGCGAACTTATCGTAAATAGCTTCAGTTTTTTGAATACTCACCTCTCGGTGATTCTGCATACCATTTTTGAAACTATCGATCCCAGTTATATACGGGCTATCTGCACACAACCCATGACTATGCACCAGTTCGAGCTGTCCCTGAACGAGAATTCTGATCAATGAGGCTTTCGCCTTGAACACTTCTCGGAAGCGGTCCATGAAATGACTGAACAGTTCCTCAACCGTATCAAAGTGAGTTGATGAACTGACAACTTCATATAGCAATTCCAATGACAGCGTCTTTTGCTCCAATCTTCGAGTTTGTTCACTTACCTGATCTTTCAAGCCCTGCTGCATCTCGAGCATTCGCTTGCTCAAATGATTAATTTGTTCGATCAAATCTATAAAATCGCCGCTACCGGGTTCTGCGATCTGAGCACCGACATTACCGCCGCTAACTTCTGTAACCCAGTCATATACCTGTCGAATCGGATGAATCAGAATGGTTCGAATCATAACCATGCTGCGTATGATAAAAATCATTGCTCCTGCGGCATAAATCCAATCGGGTATCGAGAACCCTAGCAAATCGAATCTGACCAAGAGAGTTTGAACAAACCAAACACAAAGCAGAAAAATAGCACCAAAAAGTGGGAACATAACCTCTCGGCAGATCAACCCAAATCCCAGTCGAAACCATCGCGTTTGTGGAGTGACTAGACATTCGGGCTCGAAAGACCCACCTAGTTTCGAATCGACTGAGTTTAAACCCATCAAACCTATCAAAAAGTCACAATCAACATACGAACACCATAGTCAACTGAACTATTTGATTGGGTTTGGCTTGATGTGTTCACTGTCGTTCGGATTGATAAATATGAAATGATATTCCCCATCTTCCATTTCAACATAGTCCAACTCTGCGCCTGCAAGCAATTCCGTACTAGTTGGGGCAACTACAATATCAATGCCATTACTATTGCTATAACTGTCGTTATGATCACCACTATCGAACCCCATTGCATAATCAAGAGTTCCATCAACTAGACGTCTCGCAGCAATTCTCAAGAACATACCCTCTGACTGGGTTTCCTCCATCGAATAGCGAATTTGCTTAGCTGCTGTTTTTGAAATACTAATCATGTGATGTAGCTCAATATATTGTATTCAGCCCGGATGACTTCGGGCAATATAGTGGGTGAAATATTCAATCCAGGGATAGCCCTGCGTATTACGCAAATGTGAAAAACCCGCAAGTACACCCTGACGGACAAACCCATCATACTCCCCATTTAGACCATGTCCACGGACAATTTCCCATGCATAGTCAACATCCTCTTCAATATTCCCTATCGATGAATGGTGAAATTCATGCGCTCGCACAACTGGGTTCGATTGACGCTCTGCAAACTCCCAGCTCTGGTGCCAAAGATGTTTCTCTGTGGGAGTCAACTCAACATAACCACGTCCAATCGGTCGCTCATTCATTCGGACTTCAGCAGGAATGTATCCGGCCATACGATGACGATTACCCTGCCAATCAAGACTGCGAGCCAAATACATTAGTCCTCCACATTCAGCATAAACTGGACGACCCGAACGACAAAAACCAGCAACAGAATCAAGCATGGATTGATTACACGCCAATCGACGTGCGTGAAACTCTGGAAACCCGCCACCGATGAATAGTGCATCTACTTCCGGCAAACCCCCATCTTCCAAGGGACTGAAATAATGAATATCGATTCCAGAATTCTTCATCATTTCAATGTCGTCACAATAATAAAAGGAAAAAGCCCGGTCGCGTGCGATACCTAGGCGCAATTCCTGTACACACGATAACTGTTCCTTGTATTCGTGAGGCATCAAGTCAAAGCAGTGCTGGTCAAGAAGATCGACAAGCAAATCGATATCTAGAGTAGCCTCTACAACTGAAGCGATCTTTTCAACCGATTGCTCAGCTCCTTGATCTTCAACACTCGTTAACAAACCGATATGCCTCTCATCAATGGACATTTCTGGTTGATGAGGTACAGCGCCGACCACCGGGAGTTCTGTATAGTCCCTGATCGCAGAACGAAGTTTCGATTCATGCCGACGCTCCGAAACATTGTTCAGAATCACTCCAACCAGGTTTAACTGTGCATCGAAAGCCTGATATCCGATTAGTAGCGGTGCAATACCTCGCGTCATGCCTTTGCAATCGACCACCAGTACAACCGGCAACTTCAACTGTTTTGCTAACGCTGCATTACTATCTAACCCCAAAGCACTTACACCATCAAACAGACCCATTGTCCCTTCGATAAGTGCCATGTCATGATCACGGCAGTGATGTGTAAATTTTTCCACGATCTCCTGCTCGGTCATACTGTTGAAATCCAGATTCACACATGATTTACCAGCAGCAATCCCAAGCCACATCGGATCGATATAATCCGGACCTTTCTTGAACGGCGCCAAAGTTACTCCTCTGTTCTTAAGTACTCGACTTAGGCCCATGGCAATCAAGGTCTTTCCTGAAGAGCGACGTGTTGCGGATAACAAAAACCCCTTCATGGTCGTTGCTTAAAAAACACCATCTTTGAACAACCTATTGAGAGGATTGTGCACGCTGCTCCTCAACAGGAAGAAATGGCAGAACTCGAGTCACTACCAGAATGATGATACCAACGACGGCAACTCCACCCATACCAAGTGCCAATTCCGGCCAACTCGGAGCATAGTGGACAACAACACCATCAAAGAATGTACTTCGGATCTGTTTTCCTGGAAACATTAACTGAGGATAACTTTGCCCTGCAATCACCATGACATAAAGCAAACAAAAGCTACCAATCATCTTCGAGACTGTGGCGCTCACTAATCGGATACTGGAGTTTAGTTGCGCTTTTGCCAAAAAAATCAGTCCAAGTGGTACTACCGTACCAATGACAATTTGCCCTGCCCAAAATAAGAAGGTGTAGATACCGCCATTGATCAGAACAAACAACACAACATCGTAACGGGCAGCAGAGTACAGACCTGTCAAATAAAATGCACAAATCAGAAAACCCTCTAGTGCAAGTAAAAGCCCGAGTAGTCGCAGCAGTGAAAATGAAATCTCTTGCTTCATGAATGAGCCAGATAACCTCCCTACGATCTGAGTGACCAATATGAATACAGAGGTCCCTAGTGATAGCGATAACACAATAAATAACGGTATCATCATTGCAGAGTGGTAAAACTGTCTAGCAACAATAAATCCAAAAATCGATCCAGTTCCTGCGGTCAGGATAAATCGCCAGCCAAATGCAAACAGTCCAGCGACTTTTACATATTGATTCATTTTGCGCTCGAATAGAAACCACAGGTAGATTGCAACCAACACAATAAATCCCGTATATAAAAAAATGTTCCAAGCAAAAATTGATTTGAAGTTGTAGTGTGTTATGGCAACAATCAGACGGTCCGGCCTTCCGAGATCCAAAACCAATACTAAAAGACCTCCCATTAATAAACTGATTGCTAGCAAACCAGAGAAGCGACTCCAGGCTGAATATTCGGTTTTTCCAAACAGGGAAGCCATTGAGGCGACATTTAATGCACCCGAAGCGGAGAGAATGAGCGATATTGCAAACACATGTGGCAACCCCCACACTATCTGATTATTCATACCGGTTATCCAATGCCCTTCGCTTTCCATATAATGCGCAGCGGCTAGACCAAACAGGGCAAGAGCCGTCAACGCCAAAACTAGTACAAAATAAGATGAGCTGTTGGCAGTCAGAGTGCGATAGTGCTGACTCATAACGTTATACGTTCTGGTATCGAACTCCAGTATTTAATTTCAGGTCTTCACGAATCTGACGGGATGGTTCACTCTTTAGTCTGTGAGAAATTTCGCTCTCTGGGTTTACCATATCGCCGAAAGTCATTGCACCTCCGCCTTCGGCATGACATGCCTCAACACAAGCAGGAATTCGACCTGTATCGACCCGGTGTGTACAAAAGGTGCAACTCTCGACTACACCCTTACCACGGGGGGACCATGATCTTTGATTGGTCAGATTTTCATGTATAAATGACCTCGCCTTGTAAGGACAGGCAATCATGCAATAACGACACCCGATACATGTGTGTTTATCAACCAACACAATCCCGTCATCACGCCGGAATGATGCGCCCGTAGGGCACACATCTACACAAGGGGGGTGTTCACAGTGCTGGCAGAGCATTGGCAATGAATGAACATGAGAAGTCTGTTCATCAACCAAATCCAGTTTTCGGATCCATTGCGCATCTGTTTCGGGCCGGCCATGATCCTCAAGATTGTGCTCGGTATTGCAGGCAGATACACATGCATTACAACCAACACCGCATTTTTCTGTATCGATCAACAAACCCCAACGGACCAGTTTTGATTCTGCTTCCAATGAGGTTTTTGCCATAGCAAGTTCAACCAAATTAAACCCTGCACCGGCCATTGAGGCTACCATCGTTACCATGAATTTGCGTCGTTTCAGATCCACAGATCCAAGGTTTTCTGAAGAACCACTCATGGTACAAAGGCCCATTTCTTCATCAGTACACGTGCTGACTCTGGCAATCCGGAATTCATGAAGCCAGAATATCCAGAAGAACTGTCTGGAATATTTGCATGACAGGAAAAGCAGTCAATTTTGACACTTACTGCCTCGTGACAGACTGCACAAAATTGCCCCGATGCATTGATTGGTATCGCTTTTTGTTGTTGATTGACTTGGGTATGACACTCAACACAATCTACAAGGCTGTGACGAATAGAGCGATCTCCTTCTCGCATGGTCAAATCGCGGTCATGAAAAAGAAACTGCATATGCTGTTTACGCATGATTTCCGTAGGTTCAATGCATTGTTCACCCTTGCCACGCGGGATGTCTAACCAGTCAGCCGAAGACACACTGATCAAAAAAACCATGAATAGGCAAGCCAGCCCACGTAGTAGCACTCCTTACTCCCCCATACCCATATCGATATAGCCGGTTGGACAGACATCTGCGCAGATATGACAACCGATACATCGATCATAATCTGTATCGACATAACGGCCCATGGTTGACTTGTCCTTACTCACTCGAAATACCGCATCCTGTGGGCAGTAAATCACACAATTATCGCATTCAAAACACATACCACAACTCATGCATCGACCCGCTTCCTTCTGTGCGGACTCGGCTGAGAGTCCTTGATGTCGTTCTTCAAAATGACTGAGCACATGATCTTTATCCGGCCCATGAGACTGTCTCAGATTTCGTGACTCGTAACCGAAATGACCTAGGAATAACTGGTCAGATGAGATAATCTCATGGGTACTCCGATCCTCATAATTATGAACTGCAAAATTGGCATCACATGTCCCCCAATCCTGACTAGAATCGTAATCTGCCGGTTCCAGACTGTTTTCACGCAACTTTTCAAGTAGGTCGAAATGGTGCACGTCGACTTTTGGGCGTTTGCCTGGTTCAGCTCCCTTAAGGAAATGGTCAATTGAGTTGGCTACGATAGAGGCCTGACCAATTGCAGTTGTCAGGAGATGCGGACGGATAATATCGCCCGCCACAAAATGACCTGGGCGTTCCTTCATTCGGTAGAACGAATCGGCATCAATTAGACCTCGACCATTATCGAGTGCCTCTAAACCCACAAGATTACCAGCCTGTCCGATCGCAGAGACAATCAGGTCACATTTAATCTCTATTTCTGTGTCATCAATGGGTTGTGGGCGGCCATTAGAATCAATCGTGCATTCTGCCAACTTGAGTGCACGGGCACGACCTTTATTGTCATGTATCACCTCAATGGGCATCACGCCATAGCGGATATCAACTCCTTCATGCAATGCATCTTCAACTTCATGATCGGTCGCTGTCATCTCAGATCGAGGAAACAGCGAGGTCAGAGTTACCTCCGCACCTTCACGCATGGCTGCAAAAGCTGAATCATGGGCAACATACCCTCCAATTACCTTCTCAACACGTAAAGATTTATTCAAATTGCTAATCTTACCAAGACGTCTAGCGACAGATACGACATCAATAGAGGTATCACCGCCGCCAACACAAATTACTCGGTCAGCACTCACCTGAAGCACACCTTTGTTGAAAGCCTCAAGAAACTCCACACCGCTGACACAATTCGGTGCTTCTGAACCTGGAATAGGCAAAGATCGTCCACTTTGACAACCAATACTCCATAACACAGCATCATAATTTTTCTCCAGATGCTCGATGGACATATCACGGCCAATCCGGACACCTGTCATCACTTCGATACCGCCCATATCCAAAATTCGTTGTATTTCGTGATCAAGATAATCACGTGGGGTTCTGTATCCGGGAATGCCATAACGCATCATGCCCCCCAATTCTGAATGGTCATCATAAATCGTCGAACCATGACCTCTTCTGCGCAACTGGTAGGCCGCTGCCAAACCGGCTGGTCCTCCACCCACGATAGCTACCCGGGAACTGCCAAGTTCGGGAGCATGAAACACAAATTTTTGATCATATGCAGTGTCACCAATGAATTGCTCTACCGCATTAATCCCGACAAAGTCATCAACCTGATTGCGATTGCAACCCGACTCACAAGGTGCTGGACAAACTCGTCCCATCATTGATGGAAAGGGATTGGCATCTGTACTGCGACGAAATGCATATTCTTGCCAGGTTAGATCTTGCGGTGGCTTTTCAATACCCTTTACGATCTGCAACCATCCCCGAACATCTTCACCCGAAGGGCAGCTACCCTGACAGGGTGGTGTGCGGTGGATATATGTAGGACATTTGTGAGAATGATCAGCGCTAAAGATTGCCTCTTGTAGATTATCCCACTTGTAATCACCATCCTCAAACGCCCTGAAAGTTAATTTAACGGATTGACTATGATCTTGATCTGTCACTATTTGTTCCTCATTTTTTGTCTCTTGTGCTGTTACTGCTCTCTACCCATTACAAGCGCATCACCAACCAATTGATGAACGCTGATGATCATGTCCATGCCCAAACTGTAAAACGGAAGAACCTTAGTGAACTGACTCTTGCAGATTGCACAAATGGCGGCCATATGGGTAACTTGATACTGTTCAATCACCTCATGCAAAGCTTGCACTCGTGGTAATGCACCCTTGACACGCAATTCGGTCAGATCATCGGTCAAGAGTCCTCCCCCACCTCCACAACAGTAGGTACCTTCACGGATACTATCCTCGCGCATATCGATGAAATGGTTACAGGATGCCTTGATCAAGGCTCGTGGGATAATGAACTGACCGCCGGGTACATTTCCCATTCTCGATCCACGTGAGACGTTGCATGAATCATGAAAAGTGACCACCTTGTCATCGTTCTGTTCTTTGTCAAATTTGAGTGCACCCGCTTCAATAAGATCATAAGTTGCCTCACAGATATGCTGGGGGGCTGGATAATTTGGATCGAGAAAGTCAAACGGGCCAATCAACGTATTCCAGTAACTGTAAGCGACACGCCACGCATGTCCACACTCTCCAACAATTATCCGTTTCACTCCGAGTTCAAGTGCCGCCTCTCGTATCCGCATTGCAACTTTCTGCATGCTCTCATCATTGCCAATAAACAACCCAAAATTTGCCGCTTCTGAAGCATGAGAGCTCAGAGTCCAAGGAATCCCTGCCTGATGAAAGACCTTGGCATATCCGATCAATCCATCTACATGCGGTTCAGCAAAGAAATCCGCTGAAGGGGTAACAAGTAGAACTTCTGCATCTGCATCATCTAGCGGCAAACGCACATCAATATCAGTATCTTCCTTGATTTCCTCTTCAAGATCGAGCAGTGTATCGGCCATGGCAGGTTCGGGCAAACCGAGATTGTTGCCGATTTTAAAAACCTTGCCTATAATCTCATTCGAGTATTTTTGTCCAATGCCAACGCTAGCTAGAATTTCACGACCGGCCATAGTGATTTCAGCAGTATCGATTCCGTAGGGACAATAGACTGAACAACGGCGACATTCTGAGCATTGGTGATAGTAACTATACCAATCCTCGAGCACTTCTCGAGTCAAATCGATCGCACCAACCAGCCAAGGAAAGTACTTTCCTGCGAAGGTAAAATACCGTCTATACACCTTACGCATCAAGTCCTGTCGAGCGACCGGCATATTCTTGGGATCAGATGTACCCAAAAAATAATGACATTTATCGGTACAAGCTCCACATTTGACGCAACTATCCATGAATACTTGCAGGGACCGGTATTTACCGAGCAATTCCTTCATTTTCTCAAGTGCTCGGTCATGCCAGTCCTCAACCAATTCTTCTGGAAATCCCAAAGCACTTTGATGATCAGATTTGGCAACAAAAGGACGGCTGTGAGCCATCGTTCCATCAACCACCGACGGTATGGTTGGAATATTGGTAACAACTGGAATGGTAAACTCGGCTTTCATGATGACTGGATACCCTGATGTCCAAATTCACGAGAATTGTCAACTTGATTTCGTGTGGGACTGAAAAACACCCCAGGTGCATGCAACAGCTTACTAACCGGGAAGATCGTCATCAGAACCACGACCAAGCCCAAGTGTATTAGCAACAGGGGATCGCTTGGCAATGGAGTCAGATCAAATCTCATCAGACCCAGAAAAAAAGCCTTGACTGCAACGATGTCCGTATGCCAAACATACTTCATCATGAGTCCTGTGCTGACGATTGCCAGTAACAGTATCAGCATTAGGTGATCGGAAGGGGCAGAGATATAACGTACTCGATCCACAAAGAAACGTCGCCCCCATAAACCTGAAAGCCCAAACAACATAGCCCAACCTGCATACACACCGTACGGAGAAAGAATCGTAACCCATACCCACACTGGTTCTGTGAAATAACGTAAATGCCGAATCACTACAATCAACAACGCAAAATGGAAAATCCAGCCAAATATCCAAGTCCATTTGCTGGCTTTAAATAAGCTTTCAAACAATACCGTCTCACGAAACATACGGCCCACTACACCAAGTTTGGTAGTGGGTGCAGGTGTGGTAGGAATTTTGTATGGCGCAGGAGTTCGAGCGTAAATCACGATTTTACGGGTAACACCTAAAACCAAAATTAACGTTGCAAAATAGAACGCCCCAGCATACAAATAGGTTACGATCGACACGGTTGAAAAATCCGCTGAACCGAACAGATAATGGCCTGTTCAGTTGAAAGTAGCTGGTAAGAGGAGTATTGCACAACCAAATTATCCAGCTCTGAATCAAAGCCCAACTACAACACTGCGATCAATTGTTAACCATGATTCCGAACCTTATACGCAGCCAGTAGGCTTCGGCAAACCTGCATATTTGCAAGCCTGTTTTGCTGGTCCGTAAGGAAACAACTCATACAGATATCTGCTATTACCCTTATCTTTACCTAGCCTTTTACCAATTGCTTTGGTCAAAACTCTGACTGCTGGGGCAATCTGGTATTCATCGTAATACTCTCGTAGAAAGTTGACGACCTCCCAGTGATTTTCAGTTAGATCACATCCGTCCTGTTGCGCCATGGCTTCAGCCAGTTCAGCACTCCAGTCAGACAGGTTTGCAAGATATCCCTCTTCATCGGTCTCAAAGGATTGACCATTGATTTCTAGTGTCATTTATCACTCCGAAAAAATTGTTTAAATGTTGGGTTTATAGATTGTGCACATCAATCAGAGAAATTGCCACAGTGTGTATTCATTTACAGCCAAGATTGTACTTTATCGTGTTCAACAGTAAGCTTTACAAATCCAGCATAATCAACCACCTCAATACCCATCACGAGTTGTTCTCTCTGGATACCTCGCGCCTGTATGTCTTCCCCAAGAACGTACACACTTCGATCTCTAAGGCAGGACTGAATCATCTCGTTTGTTTCACTATCGACTAATGCGCCATATACTCCATCTTCAATCAGCAATATGCAGGAACCAGACTTTGACAAACGTGCACAACTCTCCAAACTGTTCTTTTCAAAAGGGGATTTATTAACGATATGTAACATCTTCAGATATGCCTCAGAAATTTATGAGTACATCTGACTCATCTATGATTTGCTGCATTTCCTCTGCACTAACAATATGAATCAGAGGCTTTTCCTCCCAATCATTGTCTTCGTCTTCATAAACCAAAGGCATTAGATCACCTTCTGACAGTCCCCGACACTCCAGAGATTCGCGTTCGACATACACACGTTTGACATCATAATCGCCCAGAACACGATAAGTTGCGCTGAAATTCTTGGTGCCAATGGTTTTGGTATCTTGCCCAGTTTTGAGTTGAAAAACACCATCATCTAGATAGGCCATGGCAACATCTTGATCAAAGGCTGCACCAATCAAAGCAACCTCAAGTCCTTCCTGGGCATAATTTGTGCCATGAGGTGCTCTTCGATTGATATAGAGAAATTTCTTGACAATACCAGATTGCAGTTCTTCGCTCACGACTATCCCAAATGTTAACGTTTATTTGATAATCAATCGCCGAATGTAACAAGGCGATCAGCTTGGATGCCCGCTTCAATTAACTGACCAAGACCCGAAATTCGAAACCCATCAGCGATGTTGTTGACATCTTTGTTATGGCGCTTTTGTTCATCCTCATCAACAATACCACGGCGCTGTGCAGCAGCTACGCAAACTACCAGATCCAGATCATGTTCTTGCGCTAACTGACTCCATCGGTTAGTGATATGTCGATCATCCTGAGGCGGAGTCGTCAGACGAGTTCCATTGTTCACTCCATCGTGGTAGAAAAAGACCCGAATCACCTGATGTCCCTGTTCAAGTGCTGCTTGAGTAAAATTGAACGCGCTATCACTCGCCTGATGCGTATAGGGACCCTCGTTGACAAGGACTGCAAACTTCATGATTCAATTGATACAGGTAATCAGAAGCGGATATGAGTGGATGAGTTAAGGCTTTTTCTTGACCCACGCCAGTTGTCAATGTGATACTTAGTAAAAGGCAAACCGGTCAATTCGAAAAATCTTGGCCACCCAATTCGATCAATCCACTCATTGACGCGCTCCCAGTCCTTTGCATCTTGCTGATAGGTTTTGAGGATCTTCTTGACAATAGCAGTTGCTTCAGGCCAACGCGGAGGATTATTTGGAACACCACCCGCAACCAACTTCTGAAAACTTGGCTTACTGCGAGCATTGGAGTGGTTACCACCTACCCAGATCGCCAATTTGGAATGCTCGGGATCATTGATCTGCATCGGTGGGCAAGGTGGATAACAAGCTCCACAGCAAATGCATTTTTTCTCATCAACTTCGAGACTCGGTTTACCATCGACCATTGCAGGACGAATTGCCGCGACCGGACAGCGTGCAACGACGGATGGACGCTCGCATACATTCGCAACCAGTGAGTGATTGATCTTTGGAGGTTTTGTATGTTGGACATTAATCGCAATATCGCCTTGTCCACCACAGTTGATCTGACAGCAGGAGGTGGTGATATGCACACGATTTGGCATCCGGCAATGTTTAAATTCGTCAATCAATTCGTCCATCATTGCTTTGACAACTCCAGATGCATCGGTACCGGGTATATCACAATGCAACCAACCCTGGGTGTGTGAAATGAATGCCACCGAATTCGCTGTTCCCCCAACTACGAAGCCTTCTTTCTCCAAAGCTTCAATCAACGGTTCGACTTTCTCTTCACGGTCTACCATGTATTCGATATTACTACGGATAGTAAACCGCACATGGCCATCACCATATTTATCTCCAATATCACAAAGCTTTCTCAATGTGTAAACATCTAGAATACGCTGTGTACCGGCTTTCACAGTCCAGACTGACTCCCCACTCTCGGCGTGATGGACTAGTACCCCCGGTCGTGGGTGTTCGTGATATCTCCACTGCCCAAAGTTTCGAATCATTGACGGATGCATATACTGCATTCCATCTGGACATCCCGACTCGATTGGCCGTCTCATTTCCTGAAGATTCATTCTTCTACCCTCCCTGAGCGGCAACCCGCTTTCGCTCAAACCATTTCTCAGCCTCTTCATCCCATCCGTCCATGCGTACATAAGAACTCTCTCGTGGGTGTGCAATCATGTTTGGATCAACATCAAGTTCAACGCCTTCTAGGAAGTTGACGAGGCCAATTCGTTCAATCATTTCACCACATCGTTCGTGTTCGAGGCCATTTTCAGCCCAAAAATCGATAATGTTCTCGGCGATCTCGACAATTTTTTCATAATCATCATCGGTCTCTAGTTTCATGAAGGGGACAATAACCGTACCCATCAAATCTCCGATTTTAAGAGTCCGCTTACCACCGACCAGTATCGTAACCCCCCGATCATCACCGGGTGATAATGCTCGGTTCATAACATTCAAGCAATGCATGCATTTCACACAGTTGCGATTGTCGATTTCCAGTTTATCATCATCAGTTAAGGTCATACAGTTGCTTGGACAACGGGTAATCACATTGTCAATGACATATTGCCGACCTTTGTTCTGAATGAAGTTTGTTACTTGGTCTTCATCAACCTTGATGTCATCGCGCCAAGTACCGATCACCGCAAAATCTGCACGTTCAATTGAGTTCGTGCAATCGTTTGGGCAACCCGAGATCTTGAATTTGAATTTGTATGGCAGTGCGGGCCGGTGGACATCATCAGTGAAATTGTTAACCAATTCTCTTTGCAATCGATGCTCGTTGGTGCAGGATTGTTCACACCGTGCCGCTCCGACACAGGACATAGCAGTTCGAACACAAGGACCTGCTCCACCCAAGTCAAAACCATAATCATTAATTTCGTCAAAGAAGTGTTGGGTGTTTTCGGTAGTCGCACCGATGAACATGATATTCCCAGTTTGACCATGAAAAGTTACAAGACCGGAACCCCAACGTTCCCAACTTTCGCCAAGTTGTCGGAGCATGTCAGTGGAGTAATGATTACCGGCAGGTGGCTGTACTCTCAGGGTATGAAATTCTTTGGAATCTGGGAATTGTTGACCAACTTCCGAAAAGCGGGGGATGATGCCAGCACCATATCCAAACACACTAACTGTTCCGCCCTTCCAATAACCCTTTCGAGTTTCGTACGAATGCTCCAACTGACCCAAAAGATCATTGGCAACGCCGTTAATGCGTTGATCGGGATGCTTATCTCTAAGGTTCTTGATTCCCGATATGAAACTCGGCCACGGACCAGACTCAAGTTCGTCGAGCATTGGCGTAACATGGAATTTATCGCGACTATCGCTCATATTCTATCCCCTTGTGTGTTTTTTGGATTTTCTGCATTTCTTCCCTGTTATCAGCCTCACTTACTAATTTCCCTTTGGTTTGAGACTTTTTCAACTATTTTAAATTCCAACTTGCTATCGACTCTAGCCCCCTAATAGGATAGGTTATCAAGTAAAATCTATCCCTATCGGGGTATGGACGAATATCAATCAGCCGATCAAAGTATATCACGCATATTTTTGAATGAAAGTTCAACCTGTGTTAGCCTTACCAGCAATCTTTCCAATAACCGACAAAAATTATCCCAATGAGTGAGAAACAAAAACTGATCAAGGAATTAATCCAGATGCAGAAAAAGTTCATGAGGATTGAGAAATCCAATGGCATAGATTTTGAGAATTATTATGCTGCCAATTGCGGAAATGAGTTATCGGAATATCAGGATAAATATAATGCACTTGCTAACCGTCTAGTTGACCTCGCGCACATTGAAAAAGGTTCGAATCGCTGACAGGATTTTTCTTTGATCAAGCATCCAAATCGGCAAATGATGTTTTCAATTCGTAGATGAACAAAACATCAAACGAGTTATTCCTTCCAATTTTCGGCCTCTTCAGTCGAGCCGTTCTTTCCGTCTTCATAGCCGGCTTGCCAAGCTTCTGTAATGCGTTGCTCTTCAATCTCAGGATTACCTAAATAGCCGCTGGCCCAACCCAAAATATATTGTCTAGAGATTTTCATATCTTCCAGATTCTTTATTGTTTTGTAGTATTGATTTGACATTGCATAAAGTATCTTCTAATTCGTTTCAATATTGATGCTCGGAATATTTCAGCCATTGGATGTTTGCACATCGTTCAAATTCTTGAACCGATAATTCCTAT
>JAPOUQ010000045.1 GCA_026708585.1 Gammaproteobacteria bacterium | reverse complement strand
AGGATTACTTCTGGAAAACTGGGCCTGAATCTGTGGTATTCCAAGATTTGATCCAGCACAATATCTGCCGATCCCTGATAAGCTGAGAGCTGAGTTGCTATAATTTGGTTGTGGCTAGATTTGAAAGTTGGCCAGTTATGCACCCGATACAATTCTTTATTTGGGAGTGATTATAATACTCATTCTCACCAGATTCCTGGGATATGCGGTTCCATACTTTCCAGAATAATACTCAAGAAATTCAGATAATCTACTCGATCACAAGCCAGTAAGGCGATTTATACAATGACAACATGTCTGGAATAAGCAAAAAACGATCCACTGTAAACATGATTGGTGATTAATTCGGCCTCAAAACAATTTCCGATCATGTTATTGTTTTAATATCTCATGATGACCTATACCATGAATTATCAAATTGATCCGGAAATCACTGCATTCCTTGACAAGTCCACTTCGGCTTATCCCGAAAATGTGCTGGAACTTAGCATGCATGAACATAGAGAATGCTATCGAGTGCTTTGCGAGATGTTTCAGGCACCAATTCCAAAAGAGATCACTAAGCAAGACTCATTCATAACCGGTCGAGACGGTCATGCGATTCCAATTCGATATTACTATCCAGAAGACAACAATTCCGAAACATTGATTATGTACTTACACGGGGGAGGATTTGTAGTCGGAAACCTAGAAAGTCACGATTCGATCTGTGCTGAAATTGCACATAAGACCAAAATCAATCTGATATCGATTGACTATCGACTTGCTCCGGAACACCTTCATCCAGCCCAGATTGAAGATACACAAGATGCATTTCTGACTCTAGATACCGGTCGTACCATCATCGCTGGAGATTCGGCGGGTGGGACCTTGGCCGCTGCACTTTGTATTGCCCAGCAAAATACCGATCGCCAACCCATAGGACAACTACTGATCTATCCTTATCTAGGTGGCATGTACCTCAATCTTGACTCTCATCAGGAAGGCTCTGATGCTCCAGCCATGACCAGTCAGGATGTTGAAGATTTTATCTCTCTCTGGTGTGGCGGTAAGCCCAACTGGAAAGACTCTACATTTGCCCCAATCCTGCATACCGACCTTTCAGGACTCCCACCCTGTATTGCTCTGGCCGCGGAAGTAGACCCGATTCGCGACGATGCCTTGGTCTATGTCGAAAAATTAACCTCGGCAGGCAGCAAGGCGAAAGCAATCCTGGACAAGGGCTTGCCACATGGGCACCTCAGAGCTCGGCACAGTAGCAAGAAAGCCAAACGAAGTTTCGAAAATCTGTGCCAGTCTCTTTTGCAACTAACTGAACAAGAATAACTTCAATGCGCTTGGATTTAATTAGTGGCTAGTCAAAATCCCACTACCGCAGAGTTTCCATTCTGGATGCAAAACGCCTTGAAACTATCGGCGCATGATGTGGTATGCCTAGACGGTGGGCTTGCTACCGAACTTGAAGCCAGAGGATACCAATTTAACACAAAACTCTGGTCTGCAGAATTACTCCTCAACAACCCGCAAGCTATCTATGATAGCCACATCGCCTATCTCAAAGCAGGTGCACGGATTATTACTTCTGCAAGTTATCAGGCTACTCTTCAAGGTCTGTACGACTCCGGAATTGATGCCGACAGAAGTCGAAAATTATTGATAGATTCCGTAGAGATTGCTTCACAAGCACGCGATGTCTATCGAAGTAAATCCGGAACTGAAACCGCTCTGGTCGCTGCTAGTATCGGTCCCTACGGAGCCTATCTTGCTGATGGTTCGGAATACTATGGAAATTATGGCTTGAACACTCAATCACTGGTCAATTTTCATCAGGAACGAGTCAATCTGCTAGATAAAAGTGAAGCTAACATACTGGCTTTTGAGACCATCCCTGATTATCACGAAGCACTTGCTCTGGCGCATATCAGCACAAATGTCTCAACACCCTGCTGGGTTACTTTTTCATGTAGCGATGAAGGACATCTGCGTGATGGCACACCAATAGAAAGTGTTGCCAAGCTATTCAAGCAAAACCGTTCGGTATTTGCAATTGGCGTGAACTGCACTTCACCCGAACATATCACTTCATTAATCCAGAAAATCCGCTGCACGGTACCTTGCAAACGAATAATCGTATACCCAAACTCCGGTGAGGATTATCATTTAGGGAAATGGTCGGGCAAACATTCCCTCAATCGATGGCAACAAGATTGTTGTGATTGGATTCATGCTGGAGCTCAGATTATTGGCGGTTGTTGTCGTATCGGACCCAATGAGATTAGACAACTAGCTAGGATCATCGAATCATCAGCCCAGATCAAAACTTAGGGAATTATTCGCAGTCAATCAGGGCAACATTTAGACCTTTGTCTGTGGGTGTTTGCTTATGGAATCGATAGCACGTGGTCTGTCGAAATATCATCGTTGTATGACTGACTGTAAACGGCTTATGTACTATGACTATCGCATTGATTTACGATCAGAAAGAAACTTGTCCATTAAGCCATTCATCCACGAAAGGCAATTAGGAATTATCTGCCAAACATGGTATTATATTCAGATAGTTAGATCAATTCATAGATCAATTCACCTTCATTGGGTCATCGGGTTGCTTTAATTGACAAAATACTGGATGTAATGTTTTTGGCATTTCCAGTTGATATTGCCAAATCTCCATTTAAACATTTATCATGCGGCATCATTATTGACAAACCTAGGAGATTTGTAGAGACTTACATATCAAACCAGTGAAGCTAATCATAAAAATAATCGTTTTAAGCCCTTATCGTTTTAAGCCCTTTTGTTATGAATATGCACAAGCACGAATGGCAGGTCGCATCAAGTGTAGTGTGCAATTGCTTTAGCAAATTTACCTACATGGCAATCTCTGAAAACGTATAAAAATGCCAAGATTAGACCGACTGGATGAAGCAGCCTCCAGCCCAAACAAAAATCGTCAGTTCGATGTGTTGCTGTCTGTCACGGCACCTCATGAACTTCAATTATTCATCGTTACCATTTTATTGATAGTATCGGGTATGACCTGGATGCTATTCTGGAATGTAGAACGAACAGTTCAAATTGATGGTTTACTGATTTATCCGGGAGCCAGATATGAAATTACCACTTTAGAGCCCGGTCATCTGATTGAAAACACGCGTGGTATAGGTGATATTGTTGAGCCGGGTGACAGAATCGCTCGGCAGAGCATTCCCAGTCTGGATCGAGAGCTGACCATGTTGCGTAACCAAGTATTGCATGATGCGAAACAGGTCATTGAAGAGGACTCAACAATTTCAGCGGAACAAAAGAGCCAGACCGCAATCGTATCATTATTTTCGCATATTGAAGCTCAACGCACCATGCGTGAAAGCATTGTCACACATGTTGGAGGCGAGGTTATGGCATTGCATGCGCTCCCAGGAGATTTTCTCAAGGCCGGTTCTCTGGTGTCGAGAATTCGGAGCATTCAACAAGATCGACCCGATGAAATGCAAGTGGTCCTGCGAGTTGAGCCGAATATAGCGAAACGTATACGATTAGGAATGAACTCAAAAATATACGTAAACATTCCAGGCCAAGGGCAATTGCAACTTACCGGAGAGGTAGTTGCAGTTGATCACGAAACACTCCCAAATTGGCTCGCAACACTTCCGCCAACTGTCGAGGATGCACGATATCGAATCGATATTGAACTTCACCAAACGACCGATAATCCCTTGCCCAATGCCACAGTCTGTCAGGTCACTATCTTCCTTGGTGAAAGCACCCCGCTGCAAATGCTGATGTCGAATCTGACTACAGACTGATGATGGATATGGAAATTTTGAGACGGCCAAAATGTAAGACAGGAACTCAAGCAAACTCAATGTCTGGATGTATTTCATGTTTACCATAACGTACCTCAGGTAATCGATATGCTTTGAGCATAATCATTGCTCTATTCTAGGAATGTCTCATGGGATCAATTAATCAGGCTTAATAATGTCGCGATTCTCTTTCAATCTTCTGGCACGTGTAAATCGCAATCCAGCAAAGCGAAAACGCCGTACAGTCACACCGCTTGTTATGCAGACGCATATGACTGAATGTGGTGCCGCATGCCTGTGCAGCATACTGGCCTATTTCGGATGCTGGGTTTCCCTCAGTGAACTACGTAACCTTTGTGGCGTTAATCGGGACGGCTCGACTGCTGGAGGGCTTGTGAGAACTGCCAAACTCTATGGACTGGAGTGCTCGGGCCACAGCATCAATGCCAAACATGTGTTTGATATGCCTTTACCACAAATTCTGTTTTGGGAATGGAAACATTTTTTGATTCTTGAGGGGTTTGACGATAAACGTGTTTTTCTGAATGATCCGGCAACTGGCCGTCGGGTTCTTTCTATAGAAGAATTCAACGCCGGATTCTCGGGAATTTCACTGGTTTTTAAACTCACACCAGACTTTCAGCGCGGAGGGGATGCACAGAATCTATCCAGATTGTTCCAGCGTCTACCTATGTGGTTTCAAGGTAGTGGAGGCCCTATCGCTTACATATTGATGAATGCCCTGATGATAGCGCTGTTAGTGCTGATTGTTCCGATCACCGTTGGCTTTTTTGTTGACCATATATTGACTGGCATTGAGCAGTGGGGGCTTTTTGCCGCAGGAATTCTAGTGGTCGTAGCAATCCTGATTTATAATCTTGCTAGGATCAAGGAGCAATGCATAAAACGGCTTTCGGTAAGAATGTCGATCTTGGTTGGAAACAATATTCTTACTAAGTTATTCCGGCTACCAGTCGAATACTTTCAACACCGACTGACTGGTGACTTAACCAATAGAATCATATCTATCAACATGATTGCTAAAGTCTTCTGCAGTAGTTTCATTGGTTTACTGGTCGAGATAACAATGAGCACAGTTTTTCTGGCTGTACTGTTCTATTTGAATATAACTCTGGCATTAGTCGTTCTAGCTCTACTGGCGTTGTACGGAATATCCACCTATTTCATCGAAAGAATGCGCCATGATGCGAACATCGTTTTGCGGCGGGAGCAAAACGTACTGATTGGCACGGGAATTCTCATGCTCCAACAGTTTGATAATCTCCGTATGACCTCTGCTGATGACACCTTCTTCGCTCGATGGAGTGGCCATCAGGCACGGGAGTTGAAAGCGAGACAACATTTTGTTGAATTTGGCTATATCAACTCAGCCACTCCGGGACTGTTCATGATCCTTTCCCATGTCGCTGTTCTGGCAGTCGGAGCAAATCAGGTTATTGCTGAACAAATGACACTGGGTTCAATGACGGTAATGTACATTCTGGCTGGCATGATGTTTATATCCATTGAACGAGTTCCTGAACTTACAGACGCATGGCAAGCTATTTCTCTCGGATTGCAGCGACTTGAAGACATTATGGAGTCGGAAGAAGATCCACGTTTTCGCAATGACGACTCCAAGGGCAGTACTACAGCCACTCTAAATGGGCGATTAAAATTGAGTGGTCATCTTGAACTTCGAGATTTAACATTTGGTTATGATCGGGGAAGAAAGCCCTTAATCAAGAACTTTAATCTTGTCATCAAGCCAGGACAGAGAATTGCAGTTGTTGGGAGAAGTGGATCTGGCAAATCGACACTGGCATCGCTTGTTGCCGGTAGTTATGAACCTTGGTCAGGAGAAATCCTCTTTGACGGCCTTGAACGAGAAAAGATTCCCTTGCAAGTGATGGTTCGCTCTCTCTCTATGGTTAATCAGGAACCTGTCTTGTTCTCCGCAACAGTTCGCGAAAACATCACATTATGGAACTATGCAGTACCTGAGAACATTCTGGTTCAGGCCACACGCGACGCATGTATCCATGAACATATTCTAAATCGTGCAGATGGATACAAGACGCTGGTAAATGAAGAGGGCGGGAATTTCAGTGGCGGTGAATGTCAACGCCTGGAAATTTCGCGTGCCCTGGTCGGCAATCCATCAATACTTATTCTTGACGAAGCTACAAGCGCTCTTGATTCTAGCACCGAAAACGAGATTGACAATGCAATCAGGCGACGGGGGATGAGTTGTCTTGTTATTGCACATCGCTTGAGCACAATTCGTGACTGCGATGAAATTATCGTACTTGATCAAGGAGTCGTAGTACAAAGGGGAGTTCATGAACAGCTCATGTCAGAAATAGATGGCCTGTATCGCCAGCTCATCCAGTCGGGTTAGATGATGTCAAATCTGCATTACTCGTCATTGGCCGAACTGGCTGCACAATCGGGATCAATGATTAACTGTACAGGAAATCTGCCACTTGATCTGAATGATCCTGATAGTGCGTGGTTTCTCGAAAGCGGTGCAGTCGATATCTTTCTGATCGAAAAAATTGATGATAAAGAGCAGACAGCACCCGAGCAATTGATACATGCTGAAGCAGGCGACTTGATACTTGGTGTTGCCAGTCAAACGCAACAATCAACCCTGAGTCTGATTGCAAAAGGACTACCCAACACACAATTGCGACGGCTATTAATCTCTGACCTTGCGGCAGTCCATGCTGATCATCTATCCGAGAAAGTAGATAACTGGATCATGGCTATTTCAGCTGCATTGTCGCGTGATATCATGTTCCCCTCATTGCCCGATGTAATGGTTGAAGTCGGGCAGAAACCCACACTTCATGGAGGTATCTTCTCCGCAAGACGTGGTGTAGTCTGGCTACAAATTCCAGATCAATCTTCAGCGGTTTATATGGGACTGGTTGATATCGAGGTCAATGGCCAACATCAAGATTTCTCTTCAAGTCTACTACCCCTTACTCCGGCGAGTTGGCTCGAGATGGGCACTCCACAATCAGTCAGCAGGCTCATATCCACCAGAGAACTCGTGGAACAAGGACAGTTAGCATCAGTGCTAGGTCGATTCCACGAATTGGTTCTCGATACAGAGCGGATCAATCGTATGCTAATGGTTGTTGATCAGGCAAATCTGGAAAGGGTCAGCATGAGGGTTCGCCGCATTGAGGAAGATCATGCTCGATGGAAACTACTCAAGGTATCAAGGATATCCGAAATCGAGGAGACTAGCTGTGAAACGGAACTGAATCAGGCATTGCTTATGATCGGTCAGCATGAGGGCATTGAATTCAAATTTCCAAACCGAACCGATGCTCTTGAAACTCCCCCTGAACTGGTCGACATTCTGCTTTTATCGAAGGTGCCCCGCCGCAAAATTCGACTGGACAAAATAAGCCGCTGGTGGATCGGCGACAGCGGTGCAATGCTTGCCTTCAAGAAAGACACGAATCAACCAGTGGCATTGTTGCCCGACAAATTCAACCGATATCATGTCTATGACCCTAGCACAGGACATAAAAGCAAAATTACTACCAGCAATGCCAACTCTATCAAACCAGAGGTATGGCTGTTTTATCGACCGTTTAAATCAAGAAAGATTCGCCCACGCGAGTTATTGCGGGATTTTAGTGATGGATTAGGTATGGCCATCACTCGTTTTCTGACAGCTGGACTTGTGGGCGGTCTGATTATGTTGTTACCTGCCTTTATCCTGGGTTTCGTGGTCAGCGAGGTTATTCCAACCAGAGAATATGGTTTACTCTATGCGTCAACGATGGGCCTAACGATCTTGGCTGGAATCTGGGCTTTGATACATATTCTGCAAGGCATGGCTTTGATACGTATTGAAGGCCGTATTGTCTCACGGATTGAAGCTGCTTTTTGGGATCGTTTGCGCAAACTGCCGTTGTCCTTTCTGCAACAATACCCTTCTGCAGACCGTGCCATGCGAGGCATGACCTTCCAACGACTTCGCGATACCATTCAAGGAGTGGTAATCAATAACATACTGTCGATCATCTTCCTGCTACCTGCACTATTAATTATATTTTTCTATGATATTGGATTAGGTCTTGTTACTACAGTATTTGGCCTGCTCTCGCTGTTTGTAACCGTCACTCTTGGACTTCGGCAAGTATCTCCTTACGAAAAATTGCTTCGCATTTCCCTTCGTCTAACCGGTATGCTGTTTCAGTTGATCAATGGCATCGCCAAATTACGAATCGATGGTGCCGAAGGATCCGCTTATGCCGTATGGGCGAAAAACTACCGCGAACAGCAACGTGCTGAGATCGAACTGGGTATCTGGCAGTCACGGCTCTTGGCGTTTGGTGCGGCATTGCCATTATTGGCGGCAGCAGTACTATTAGCAACCATATCTCTAGGTCGCACAGATACTATTGAATTGGTTGATTTTCTGATTATTTACATGCTATTCCTACTGTTTATTTACGGGGTGGTTCGTGTAGGCCTTTCGTTTGGAACCGCCGCCGCGGTTGCTCCCGAAATTGCACAAGTCGAGCCATTTCTAGCTGAAGCTCCAGAAGCAAATTTTGGTGATGAGCCCGTGAACTATCTCAGTGGAAACCTTGTTTTTGACCATGTTTCCTTTCGTTATGACCCCGATGGACCATTGATACTTGACGATATTTCGATGCAGGTGAATAGTGGAGAGTTTATTGCCATTGCCGGGGAATCTGGATCTGGGAAAAGCACGCTCTTTCATCTCGCGCTTGGTTTATACGAAACTTATAGCGGGACAATCAGCTTTGATGGTCGTGACTTAAAACAACTCAATGTTAATCAGTTACGTCAGCATATTGGTGTAGTACCCCAGAAGGTCAAACTTCACCCACAAGACATTTGGGATAATATTGTCTCAGGCCAAGAAGAGGTTGATGCTTCCGCTGTATGGAGAACGATCGAAATGGCGAATATCAAACAGGATATTCTCAGGATGCCAATGCAACTATTAACCAGTGTCGGCGACAGCCAAAGTGGGTTATCTGGCGGCGAGACTCAGCGCTTGATAATTGCCCGTGCCTTAATGCGGAATCCACGAATAATGTTGCTTGATGAAGCTACCAACTGGCTGGACAGAGAAAGTCAATCCAAAATTATGAGTAAATTATCAAATATGCCCATGACTCGGATTATTATTGCACACCGTCTGTCTACATTAAGAGAAGCAGATCGCATCTATGTCATGAATTCGGGCAAATTTGTCGAACAGGGAACCTATCAGGAATTGATTGCTGCCGATGGTTTTTTTCGTGAACTGGTTCGGCGTCAAGAGTATTGATGAAGAGCATGGGCCTGCCCGTACCAGCTTCTCCCGAAATTGCCACTAATAGAGGCTAGAAACAGGCTTCTCATCATCATTCCTTACAGAGTTTGCAGTTTCATGGTATCAAAACGGGGAATGAATGATGGTTCGCCGACCTACCAAAACTCACTAGGCAAGTTCAAACACAATAGGCGATAAAGGATAATGGACTCCAGACCAAAGGTTGTTGTGATTGGCGCTGGCTTGGCTGGACTGGCCTGCGCCTACGCCCTCACCGATAACGTAGAAGTCAACGTGTTGGAGGCCGCCCCATATCCCGGAGGCCGAGCGGCACATATCAACATCATGGATTTCCAGATTGAACTCGGTGCAAATCTGTTTCTCGAATCCTATGCAACCGCATTTTCCATTGCATCTCGCCTTGGTATTCCATTAAAACCCTCAGCATCCCCCATCAATAGTGGAATTTATCGTAATGGTCGATTTCATGGTCTTTATGGCGACAACCAATTGCGTAACGTCTTGAAAACTGCTCACACGATACTGTCATTTCAGTTACTCTCTCCCAGAGGTGTCTGGCAGGCCCTGAAGTTTGCCAGATTAGTTCAGAATGAAGCAGACAAACTGGACTTTGACAATCATGACAAGATTCTCAGCCTTGACCACAATCAAAGTATTGCTGAATTCTTTGATATAGAAATAGGAACCGAGTCACTGGACTGGCTTTATGGTCCGGGTTTGGCCGGTTACACGTTTGCCAATCCAGAGCAAATCGGAATCGCTTATGCGAAAGCCGTGCTTTGGCATAACGGCCTCAATGGAGTCGCTCGACCCCTAGCACCCGATGGAGGTATGCATGCATTTGTGGATGCGCTTTCACAACAGTGCAGATCAAATATTAGGTTATCAACCCCAGTTCAGCGCATACTGATCGAAGATGGCATTGCACGAGGTGCCATCACCGATACAGAAATCATTGAAGCTGATGCTGTGATCTGTGCCACACCAACATCAGCACTCCTTGACATTGCACCTGAATTGCCTGAATCCATGCGTACTGTTCTTCAACGAGTTACCTACTCAAGATGCTGCCGGGTATTCTTCGGTGTTGATTCCAGCCCTCTTCCCAGAAACTGGTACGCAGTCGGTTTTCCACAACAAGCAGGAACAATACTGAGCGGCATGAGTCATCTTTCATTACTATGTCCTCAAACCGCTCCTCAAGGCAAGGCATTGATTGATGCTCTTTTAATTGATAAACATGCTGATGAATTGTTTGCACTGAGTGATGAAGAAATAATCGAGCGAGTACTTTTGGAGATCAAGAAATACTTTCCTAAGATGTCTCCCAAGCCGCTGTTTTCTCTTGTCCAGAAATGGCCAGAAGCTGTATGCCTATCTACCGGAGGTACCATGACTGCGCTTGATAAAATGCAGCAACAGGGGTATGAAAGCCTGCAAGGCCTATTTCTTGCTGGGGATTATCTGGGAATTCCCTCCTTAAATTCTGCCCTGAAAAGCGGACTTGATGCAGCAGAAAAAGCTTTGAAATTTCTTGCTTGAGAACACGTGTTCTACAAACTCACATCCAACAACATCATACAGGGAGATCCAATATCAGAGAATTCCTAACCTCTCGGACAGGCACCATAATATCCGAAAGCACTACCTTTCACTCCTTGCGGTTCGGCCAACGCGTAGTTAGCAGAAATACATGAGCATTCACATGCAAATTGCCATTGTTATCGAGCAAAATTGCAAAATGATGAATCCGCTGAAGCAGTAGGAATACACTGGATCGTCCTATCAGTGTTTTTACTGCCCCGGACCATTCTGCCAAGCCCATGAGTTTCTCGGTCTTCGCTATTTGTTCCCGGCCCAATCCATCAATTAATTCTGCCCAACACTCTTTGTCCTTGAACCATCCTGTTTGATCATAAATGGTATTTGCAGAAAATATCTGGAT
>JAPOUQ010000070.1 GCA_026708585.1 Gammaproteobacteria bacterium | reverse complement strand
TCCTATGACTTTATCTGGCCCAGCTGGATTTCAGAATTTGTTTATGTGTTGCAAACTGTTCTCTTCGTGGATATGGGCTAGAGTACTATGTCGAAATGTTTAAGAAATAGGTCACATGTATTTTTATAGGCAGCATCCGAAATCGCAATATCAAGGACATCTCCATATGTACCTCCATAAGGGTAGTGATGTAAATAATGCCCAAATAACATTTCGCAATCCGAAGTATAGGCCCGTGTATCAAGAATATGAGCATGCCAGAAGTGATCCATAACCCGAGAAGGTCCCAGTTTCCTATCTGGGTAAGTCATCACCAATGCAAGAAATTTTCGATAGAGGTGCTCAGCCTCATTCGTTGACTCGCTTGACCACCCCTCTGTCGCCTGTAATTTTTGCTTGAGCTTGCTAAAATCCAGTACAGCAACTTTCTCCATTGCCTGTTCAATGTCCATTTACTGCACCTCTATAAATTGGGGTCTTTGTGGAAGCAGGGTTATCCGTGCATTACCGACGAAATGTTTTACGTTCATGGTCTATACTGTCGGGTTAAAACATAATTGGGAATTATATATTGAAGTAACAGTAAGCAATCCCATTGATTCTATACAAAGAATGAAGTATAAACCTTGATATGGGACTGCGATTTCCAAATCACCTACAGGTGCTCATTTCGCGCTCCGATTATGCGTTTTGACGCAACTTTACTCATAGGTTTGCAAGCGGAACCTGTGTGCATTACGAACTTGATCGAACCCGAAAATGGAGCTTGATCCATGATATTAGTATAATTCTCTTGATTTTACCAACTTAGTTGGAGTGATAACTCATGACTCAAAACAGTAGCAATTCTTTTGATAGCTTCTCGACTCTCGAAGTTTCTGGGAAGTCCTATGGCTATTACAATCTTAACTCTGAAAAAATATCAAAGTTTGGCGATATCCACTCCCTGCCGAACTCCATCAAGGTTTTACTCGAGAATCTGCTCAGGCATGACGACGGTTCTGAAAATTCGCGAAAAGACATTGAGGTTGTCGCAAACAGTTCTACCAACTACATTAGCCACGAAATTGCCTATTACCCTGCCCGTGTATTAATGCAGGACTTTACCGGTGTTCCGGCAGTGGTTGATCTTGCCGCCATGCGTGATGCATTGGTTAAGGCTGGAAGCGATCCCGAGAAGATTAATCCTCTGTCACAAGTGGATCTGGTGATTGACCATTCTGTTGTAATCGACAGGTTTGCCTCGAATTCCGCGTTTGCAATGAATGTTGAACTCGAGATGCAGAGAAATGCTGAGCGTTATGCATTCCTCAAGTGGGGTCAGGGTGCCTTTAACAATTTCAGACTTGTGCCTCCCGGCACCGGAATCATCCATCAGGTTAATTTGGAATATATCGCACGGGCGATATGGACTAGGGAACAAGACGGTCACACCATTGCTTTTCCAGACACCCTGGTAGGTACGGATAGTCACACCACCATGATCAATGGCCTTGGTGTCTTAGGCTGGGGAGTTGGTGGCATCGAGGCCGAAGCTGCAATGCTAGGTCAAGCGATACCGATGCTAATACCTGAAGTAGTTGGGTTTGAATTGAGTGGTAAACTGGAGGATGGGATTACCGCAACGGATCTAGTTTTGCGCATCGTGCAAATGCTTCGTGAGCATGGTGTGGTCGGAAAATTTGTCGAATTCTATGGCCCAGCTCTTGAAGATTTACCATTAGCTGATCGGGCAACTATAGCCAATATGGCACCTGAATATGGTGCAACATGCGGCTTCTTTCCAATTGACCGAAAAACCATCGAATATCTTGAACTCAGCGGTCGAGAAAAAGTGGTCACGAATCTTGTTGAAGCATATTGCAAAGCCCAAGGCATGTGGCGCGATTCCGATACCCCGGATCCAGTTTTTCAGTCAGCGTTGCATCTTGATTTGAGTGAAGTCAGACCCAACCTGTCTGGTCCTACTCGTCCTCAGGATCGAGTGCCTATGCCAGAAATGCGAGAAGCCACTGAATCATTTATTAATGCAAATGTTGAACAAGATCAAGTCGACGCAACATTCCAAAGCGAAGATGATTTCGAGATGACACATGGGGATGTGGTAGTAGCCGCAATTACATCTTGCACGAATACCTCCAATCCTGCGGTCATGATTGGGGCCGGCCTAGTTGCAAAAAAAGCATCAGAAAAGGGACTCAGTCGTAAACCTTGGGTTAAAACTTCCCTAGCTCCGGGTTCCAAAGTGGTTACCGAATATCTCCAAAAGGCGGGTTTGCAAACCTATCTTGATGAAATGGGGTTCAATGCTGTAGCAATTGGTTGTACGACCTGTATCGGGAATTCGGGACCCCTGCCTGAAGCAGTACATAATACTGTCAAGGGTAATGATTTGGTGGTGTCATCTGTTTTATCCGGTAATCGTAATTTTGAAGGACGGATCCACCCCTTGGTGAAAGCGAATTGGTTGGCTTCTCCACCTTTAGTGGTTGCCTATGCGTTGGCGGGGACTACGAAAATTAATCTAGACAGCGAACCGATCGGTAAAGACCGAGATGGCAATGATGTTATGTTGCGCGATCTCTGGCCGAGCAATACTGAGGTGGCAAATGAGATCAGCAAAATTGATAAATCCATGTTCATCGAAAAGTATGCACATGTTTTTGAAGGGGATGATAAATGGAAAGCCATTCCAACCGGTTCAGGAAAGACCTACTCTTTTCCTCCAGAGTCTACTTATATTCAGCTTCCTCCATTCTTTGACGAGGTTTATACCAGCGGCAAGGATCAGAACATTGTTGGTGCCAGAATTCTGGCGATGTTGGGTGATTCCGTCACTACTGATCATATTTCTCCAGCAGGTTCCATTGCTCAAGGTAGTCCAGCAGCAAAATATCTAACTTCTCAGGGAGTCGAACCCAAGGATTTTAATTCTTATGGTTCAAGGCGTGGTAATCATGAAGTAATGATGCGCGGAACATTTGCCAATATTCGCATTCGTAATGAATTGGTTCCGGGAGTAGAAGGTGGATATACCCGTCTGCCAGATTCAGATGAAGTAATCTCGATTTATGATGCAGCGATGCACTATATCGAACAGGGAATTTCTTCGGTTGTGATTGCGGGGAAAGAATATGGCACCGGATCAAGCCGGGACTGGGCTGCGAAGGGTGCATTACTTTTGGGAGTCAAAGCCGTGATCGTAGAGAGTTATGAAAGAATCCACCGCTCGAATCTGGTTGGCATGGGGGTTTTGCCTTTGCAATTCTTACCAGGTGAAAATCGCAAGACACATAATATTCAAGGTTCAGATACTATCGATATACTTGGATTAGAAGATGAATTGACACCTGGGCAAATATTTAAAGCCAACATTAATCGAGCTGATGGGTCAATCGATCAGATACAACTGAAGTCAAGAATCGATACAGCAATTGAAGTTGAATATTACCTTTGTGGTGGTGTTTTGCATTACGTTCTAAATCGAATTCGCGATAATTAATCCAGTTGCTAGATAGGCATCGTCTTAGTTCGGCTTTTCATATTTTCGTATATTTATCAATGGACAGTTAGGGATACACTTGCATGGATTTACAGTAATCGCATGGAAACTGTCATGTCTATGAATACAGTGGTGGCTTATTTGAACCAAGATAGAAACTTTCCCGACTGAGTTTGGCTCATGGATACAGAATCTTAACTCTGTATTGAGCGAGTGCGTTATCGAGGGATTGAGGTATTGATTGGAGTTGATGGAGTGATCCACGTCACATTCAGATAAAATAGAATCTTACATATTAGTTCGTGTCTAAATCCTTATGGACCTGAATTTCGGAAGCATCCCCCAACCGAGAGGAAATGGCATTAACTGAAGCATTTGCAATCTCCAATACAAGGTGAATCTGATCACATTTGAGGTATTTTCTGGGTCGGTCTATTCCACTATTTTTCTCGGCTAAAGCCCTGCAAACTCCTGTTCTAAAGGCGAATCATTCCTTCATTAATGACATTGAACGGAGAGGAGGCTGCTTTGAATGAAGTTACTGATTACCGAGTTCTTCCATCAGAAAGTTCTGGACATTTCCGATCGCGTACTGGTCTAGCGGAAGGTCGTTGCAGTACAACTCCACACACTCATCATTCAGATATTCGCCAAGAAAATTTTCATGCTTCCAACGGTCGAACACCGTTCGATGATCATGATACGTCATCCAGAAGGCAGATGTGATGCCAAGATCAATCGCTACGCTACTTACCGACTTGAGGTTAAAGTTTTGTGTATCGTACACGATATCCCCTCGTTATCCGTGGCCCTACAACTCATCGTTCGAACCTCGTTCCATTAGTAACTGAGGCCAGAGAACAGATGAAAAAGCTAGGTGAAGCTTGGTCAAATTGTATTCTAATTATACTGAATAATTCTGAGAATTTGCTGAATTTCATTCATGTGTCAGCGATGTTGTTTTGTATTCAGGCTTCAGTTCTGAGTAGGTGAGAGTCGAGTATCTGTACGGTCTTTATGAAAAGATGCGCCTGCCGCTAGTACCAGACAGAAAAAAGAAACGTAAGCGATGAAATTCGATGCTGAAGCGAAATGCAAAGAAGAGTGGTAGTATCTACACAAGTTGACTAAGCCCTCTTGGTTATCCATCGCCGGATGCAAGCAAATGGCCATTAACGTAAACCAATCTCAGTTTTCAGTTATAAGTCTGATTAACAGTAGAGTCAGTTACCCTTGTCTATGAAGAGTAAGGTTGGGTTGGGAAGTCGATGAACTATCCATGAATTGTTCATAGATGCAGACGAAGATTGAGTGGCCACAAAAAGGCACTCAGAGACAGGCTCGTGAACGGATTTGCGGTAGTTTTTGTCATATCAGTTTTGAGGTTAGGAACATACTAGCGCAAAGAGGATTTGCTGGACTGTCTTTTGAATGGGTAGCAAATCTTGAAAACTTTCATAAAGACATTATATGAATCCATAGAAAGTAAGTTGTATTAAACGTCAAGAATACATCTTAACTTTTGGCTCACATTTCCTGAACCTGATTCCATTGATGTGAACCGAACTATTTATATGTTCATCGAGATAACCTGTGGTGTAAGTTACACTATCTCGATTCAGTTTGGCCTCACTTTGTCATGTTTAATTGGGATTCAGCGATTAGCTGATTCTGGAAAGTTAACTATCTGACTGAGAATTTTCAAGATTTGCTAATCAACGGATTTTTCGGTTGCAAAGAGGCATAATATTAAGGATTAATCATAATGAGTGGACAAAACCCCGTATTTATTCCAGGACCTACGAATATCCCTGATCGTCTGCGCAATGTGATGAGCATTCAGACGATTGATCATCGATCGTCCAGATTTGCAGAGTTATTTCTGCCGGTGCTTGAAGATATGAAAAAAGTATTCAAGACAACCGATGGACAAGTTTTGACCTACCCATCCTCTGGAACAGGTGGTTGGGAGGCTGCAATCTCAAATACGCTTTCACCAGGTGATAAAGTCCTCGCGGCACGGCACGGTATGTTTTCACACCGATGGATTGACTTGTGTCAGCGGCATGGTCTGGAAGTTGAAGTGATCGATTGCGAATGGGGTACCGGTGCCCCATCCGACCTTTTCGAAGAGCATTTGAGCGAAGATTCTGGACACCAAATCAAAGCTGTATTGGTTACGCACAATGAAACTGCGACAGGCGTGAAATCCGATGTCAAGGCAGTCCGCGATGCAATGAGTGCAACCAACCATCCTGCAATGCTGTTTGTGGATTGTGTGTCCTCACTAGCATCTATGGATTTCCGTATGGACGAGTGGGGTGTAGACATTGCAGTCTCGGGTTCTCAGAAAGGTTTGATGCTTGCCACAGGTATTGCATTGTTGGGTGTCAGTCCCAAAGCTTTAAAAGCGTCCGAGTCAGCTAGCTGTCCCAGAACATTTTTTGACTTCAAAGACATGTTGAATTCCAATCGCTCTGGCGGTTATCCCTATACACCACCTCTCCAACTGCTTTATGGTTTAAAAGAGAGTTTAGATATGCTTTTCGAAGAGGGTTTAGAGAATGTTTTTTCACGTCATCGTCGCATCGCGGCTGGAGTTCGAGAAGCAATCAAGGCATGGGGCCTCAAACTGTGCGCGAAATCTCCTGAATTGTATTCCGATACTGTGAGTGCCATATGGGTGCCAGAAGGGTTTGATTCCAATGCTCTTACGGATCGATTGCTAAATACCTATGCCGTGTCTTTTGGTATTGGTCTTGGGCCACTTGACGGTAAGGTATTTCGCATTGGTCATTTGGGTGCCATGACGGATATGGTCATGCTTTCGGGTATTGCGGTCACGGAAATGGCCATGGCAGATTTGGGATATCCGATTGAATTAGGCTCAGGAACACGTGCGGCCCAAGAATACTATCGTCGCACAGCGAGCCAATCTAGTTAAAAAAAGTTTTGGAAAGTCCAATGAACAAACAAACAGAACCATTGAATATCCCAACCTATAATGACGTCATCGTTGCACATGAGCGGATCGCTCCTTATGTGCATAAGACCCCGGTCATGACTTCAACCGCGATTGATCGTATGAGTGATGCCACGCTCTTCTTCAAGTTAGAGAGCTTACAAAAAGCGGGTGCTTTCAAGGTACGGGGCGCATCTAATGCGGTGTTTGGGCTGACTGAAGAGCAAGCCAAAAACGGGGTGGCTACACATTCATCCGGGAATCATGCCTTGTCTCTTTCCTACGCGGCTGGCCGTCGCGGTATACCCTGTCATGTAGTAATGCCACGCACTGCACCAGAAGCCAAGAAGCAAGCTGTGAAGGGGTACGGTGGAGTGATTACAGAATGTGAACCATCTACCAGTTCTAGGGAAGAAGTGTTTGCGGAAGTAGAGCGTGAAACAGGAGCAGAGTTTGTTCACCCATACAATGACCCTCGGGTTATTGCCGGGCAAGGTACCTGTTCTCGTGAATTAGTCGATCAGGTCGAGGGACTAGATGCAGTAATCGCACCGATTGGTGGTGGTGGCATGATCTCGGGCACCTGCTTGACTTTGTCAAATATTGCACCGCATATCGATATATACGCCGCAGAGCCAGAACAAGCTGATGATGCTTTCCGTAGTTTACGAGCTGGTCATATTATCGCAGATGATGCCCCTGTTACTATCGCTGATGGTCTCAAGGTGCCACTCAAGGAATTGACTTGGCATTTCGTATCAAATCACGTGAAAGATATTTTGACGGTGAGCGAACAGGAAATTGTTGAGGCAATGAAAATTTTATGGGTTCGGATGAAACAAATTATTGAGCCGTCATGTGCGGTAACGCTGGCAGCTATTCTTAAAAATCAGGAAGTTTTTTCCGGCAAACGGGTCGGTGTAATTATTACAGGTGGTAATGTCGATATCGACAAATTACCATGGTATCAGTCTTAATAGGAGAAAGAAAATGAACAAAATGATCGAAAATCTGGAAGAACTCGAGGTTGGCTATGATGTGCCGGCTGCGATTGGAATGGATGAAAGTGAGATACAGACACCCTGTCTGATTCTTGATCTAGATGCGTTAGAGCGAAATATCACCAAGATGGGTGATTATGCGAAGAACCATGGTATGCGCCATCGTGTACACGGCAAGATGCATAAATCAGTTGATGTGGCAAAACTGCAAGAGCGACTTGGCGGCAGTGTCGGAGTCTGCTGTCAAAAAGTCTCCGAGGCAGAAGTTTTCGCACGGGGTGGAATCACCGATATACTGGTTTCGAATCAAGTCCGTGATCCCGCTAAGCTCGAACGATTGGCACGCTTGCCTAGTTTTGGTGCCCGAACCATTGTGTGTGTTGATGATCTGAAAAATGTAAGTGATCTTTCAGATGCGGCTCAACGAAACAACAACCAGATCGAGTGTTTGGTTGAAATCGATTGCGGGGCTGGTCGTTGCGGAGTAAGCAATAGTCAGGATGTGGTAACCATTGCCAAGGCTATTGACAGCGCACCAGGGCTGAAATTCACGGGGATTCAAGCCTATCAGGGTGCCATGCAGCATATCGACAGTTATGAGGAGCGAAAAGAGAAAATCGATATCGCAGTCGGTATGGTCAAAGAGGCGGTCGTCGCGCTAGAAGAAGCAGGGCTTAAAGCAGAACTCGTTACCGGTGGAGGTACTGGGTCGTATTATTTTGAGACCGATTCCGGAGTCTACAATGAACTACAGTGTGGGTCCTATGCTTTCATGGATGCAGATTATGGACGCATTCTGGATAAACAGGGTAATCGTATCGATCAGGGTGAATGGGAAAATGCCTTATTCATTCTGACTTCGGTCATGAGTCATGCAAAATCAGACAAAGCAATTTGCGACGCGGGATTGAAGGCTCAATCCGTCGACAGTGGATTACCAGTGGTATTCGGTCGAAATGATGTCGAATACATCAAATGCTCAGATGAGCACGGTGTGATTTCCGACCCTGATGGAGTTCTTAAAATTAATGAGAAAGTGCGACTAGTACCCGGCCACTGTGATCCGACATGCAATGTACATGATTGGTATGTCGGTGTGCGAGGTGGAAAGGTCGAAACCCTATGGCCTGTGAGTGCTAGGGGTAAAGCCTACTAATCCTTTGATTGGGTAATTGGGACAAGTTGTCTAGACCGAAAGGGGTTCAAGACAGCTTGCGCCCCCCACTACTAAATTCGGGAAATTGAGATGAGCGACAATGGTATTCTAGTCGTCACAGAAGACGATTGTAAACAATTGATGGATTCCAGCTCGGCTTTTGATGCCGTGAGGGATATATTTGGACGTATGGCGAGTGGTGAGGCACGTAACTTTCCAGTAGTCAGAGAAGCAATTGGGCATGCTGATGCGTTGTATGGTTTTAAATCCGGATTTGATAAAAGCTCTATGACTCTTGGCGTGAAAGGAGGTGGCTATTGGCCCGGCAATATGGAAAAGGGTCTTACCAACCATCAATCAACCGTTTGTTTGTTTGATCCGGATACTGGAAGACTGAGTGCTCTAGTGGGGGGAAATTATTTGACTGCAATTCGAACAGCCGCCGCATCTGCAGTTTCGATTGCAACTCTATCCCGTGAAAACTCAAAGGTGTTGGGTATGATCGGAGCGGGTCACCAGGCAGGCTTCCAACTTCGAGCGGCTGTAGAACAAAGGGGTTTCGAGAAAGTGGTTGCTTGGAACTTTCATCCAGAATATTTACCAAATTTGGGCAAGGTTGCCGAAGAAGTGGGTTTACCTTTTGAAGCAGTAGAAATTGAGGAAGTCTGTGCAGAGGCTGATGTAATTATCACGATCACATCTAGTTTTGCACCGTTACTGATGAATCATTGGATTCGGCAGGGTACTCATATTGCTTGCATGGGTACGGATACACGAGGCAAACAAGAGGTTGATTCGAAACTTGTCGCAAGTGCGAAAGTGTTCACCGATGAAATTGATCAGTCCACTTCGATCGGAGAGACCCAGCATGCATTTGGTGAAGGACTTATTACCAAAGAGCAAATCACCCCTTTAGGTGAGGTGATTAATGGTACTCATCCGGGGCGAACACACGATGAAGATATCACGTTGTTTGACAGTACTGGTGTGGGTCTCCAAGATCTTGCTGTCGCTGGCGTTGCAGCCAGAAAAGCAATGGTTGCAGGTAATGCCCAAACAGTACAGATTGGTTAGACTTGATTCTACTCATCAAATTACGGAAATTAGCAAGTACATTTCGTTATTGGCTCGTGGCTGGCCAACTTTGGGCAATTCAATTCAATAGAGATTCCACAATCTGGAACAGAGACTGAGAACCAGTAATAATCCCGATAAGCTTGGTGAACCGGAGTGACTTGATGCTTTAAGGTCCACCACAGACTCTCGGGATGTGGATGGTTTCGGGTAGAGAATACGCACCGCTTCCATCAAGGACGGCAACGTTTCGGTCAGCGCTATCTGACGCTCAAGCTCTGCTAACGTACATCGATAAAAACTGGCTGAAAAATCGGCAGTGTGCTAAAGGTAATCTGACACCTCCGACAGTAGCAAAAAGGGATCTTGATACCATACGGAAACTTACGGGTATAAGTACCGTGTTTCTGGACCCCACATTCTTTACACGGTAACCCTTTGCAACACTGGGAGGAGGAGCCTTTTCCTGAAACCGTCCTCCTGTTGCGACCTCAGTGCAACATTCTGGATTAATTTGGCTCAAATCCAATACTTCTTTCTAAAATAGACTGGGAAATAACACCACAGGTCATCTTCATGCACAGAGTGATCCGATTCCAAGGGATTCCGTCTACTCTTAATGTCACGTAATTTAACTTATTAATATGTTGAATATAAATAACTTTTACTTTACTGGATCATTATCGACTGATAGAATATGACCATCTTAACGACCAGTTAGAAATAAATCATGTTTTCCGTAAATCTGGCTCAGGCCAAGGCACGTCTCAGCGAAATAATGGACAAGGTAGAAGCGGGTCAGGAGGTGGTCATTACCCGCCGAGGCAAGGCTGTGGCCCAGATCTCGGCAACCAGTTCTCCAAAAAAATCCGTTCCCCTTGAGAAACTTGCTATCTTTCGAGACGGCATATCCCTGCAAGACAGCCCTTCTGGTGAGACCTTGAGAGAGTTGCGGGACGAAAGCTAGTAATAAACCACACCAACGTACGCATACGGTATTTTGATATCAGCTTTCTCGCACCCCTCCTCATACATGAAGACACGAGCACGGCCGTTTCCGACTTTATTATGAACTGCCGCAGAAGGATTTTGCAGTCAGTCAATGGACCTTGGTCGAGTTCGTCTCGCTACTGGCCCGCAAGATCAGAACCTATGAGTTTGGTGTGGTGGAAGTGCATGAAGTCAGAACCCAGTTCGAATCACAGGTTGAGACATCTTTTTTGGTCCTGATGCCCAATGCAGATGACTACGCTCTGGCTAGCAACTGGCTCGGGTAGTTCGATATCGGCCTGAAAGCCGCAGATGCCCTTGCATATGGCCATTGCCATGAATCACGGCGCAATGACGGTCTATAGCCTAGATCAGTTGATGATCAAGGCAGGAAGGACACTAGGTTTGCCAATTATAGATTTCAGAGCAGACCATTAACTGCCTGCTCTAGCGAAGTGATGGAAATC